>JAITXR010000379.1 GCA_031284665.1 Paludibacter sp. | reverse complement strand
AACAGAATTAACAGTTACCACAGTTCCGCCTGCGCCTCCTGTGGCATTACGCCCAAAACCGATTGGCGAAGTCATACAATAGTCTTGCGCCGAAATTGATAGTGAAAACACTAATAATGAGATTAAAAGAAATGTTTTTTTCATGAGAGATTTTTTTAGATTAAATATTTATTAGATTTATTGGTTATTAATTTATTGTGTTTTTTTGTCTGAATCGGGATTAAAGATAATTGATAATTGATAATTTTCTAATTAGTAGTTTTTTCATTAATCACTAATCTTTGTGTTTTTGTGTCTTCTTGCCTTTCTGCCTTCGTGTTTAAAAAATGTCTTTTCCGGATTGCTTCCACGACAAGTCGGGACACGTCAGGAAACACCTTCGCTAATCGGCTTGCCGCTTGGTTTGCCAAGAATGACGGCTAATGTTGCTGTTGCCCGTTCTTCATTTCTTAATTTCTTAATTTCTTAATTTCTTCATTTCTCAATTGGCATATTGTTTATTGGCACATTTTACATTCTACATTCTACATTTTACATTAATTTATCTCACTGCCCAAATCGTTTTAGCAAATTATATGCCTGATACATTCCGAGTTCTCCGGCTTTACTGAGGTCGGCAAGTCCTCGTTCGTTTTCGCCAATAAACAAATATGTAAGCCCCCGATTAAAATATGCCTCCGCAAAATCGGCATCACATTCAATTGCCTTTGTGTAATGCGAAATCGCCGACTTGAAATCGCCCAAAGTACAAAGAATATTTGCTTTGTTGAAATATGCAAACGAAAACGCAGGCTGCAAAGTAATAACGTGGTCGTAGTCGCGCATTAACATTTCGGCATCAAGGCGATTTTCTTTTGTTGTCTTTTTTGTGGTGTTTTCGTCTAAATTATTATTGTTATAATCAATCAGTTTGTTGCGGATATTTGCCCTGCAAAACAGCGCAAGTGCAAAATCGCTCCGTAACACAAGTGCGTGATTAAGGTCTTCGATTGCCGAGTTAAAATCCTGAATAAGATAAAATTCTAACGCGCGATAAAAATACAGGTCGGCACTTTCGTCATCATTTTCAATTTTACTCGAAATAGAATTTATTCGTTCAAAATGCTCGTTAATAAATTCGGTTGTAAGTGGAATCTCGGCATTTGTAATTTTCAGGTCGGTGGGCAAAATATGCTTTTTATTGTAATCATCAATTATTGGAGAATAGAGATTTGTGCGTTTAAGTTCCTCTGGTTTAGCGTAATAAGTCAATACAAAATTTTTCTCATTCATAACATCAACAAATCTATCCTGTACATTTCCGCGAGTTTGGTCAGTGTATTTTGTTTCCGATTTATCATTACTTGAATTTTGGGCAGAAAATCGATTAAAAAGTTCTCGGCTTTTATTTGTTTTACTTTCGGGACTTGTCTGTGCCATTTTAACTTCACCATCAATTTTTTTCTGATTTTTCTGAATTTCGTCTTTGTTTTTATCCATATCAAAGGCTATTTTTCGGTAGCGAAATGCTTCTTTTCTATTTTGCAAACCATCGTAAGCATCGGCAATTCCGTAGTAAGCCGGCAAAAAATATTGATATTGCTTTATTATTGTATCAAAATCGGCAATAGCATTTTTGTACATTCCCAAATCAATTTCGAGCAGTGCTTTTCGGTAAACGGCATCGAAGTTATCGGGCTGTAATTGCATTACTTTTTCGAGGTCGGCAAGTGCATTGTTACGGTCGCCAACGACAACACGCAGCAAGGCGCGATTGTAATATGCAAGTTCGCTATTAGCGGCAAGTTTTATTGCATAATCGTAGTCCGACAAGGCTTCGCGATAGTTGTTTCGCTGCACATTCAGGATGCCTCTGTTGATATAATCGCCCGAAAATGAGGATTTTTGCTTTATCGCTCGCGAATAGTAACGATAGGCATCGTCGTTGTTTTCCTGCATCATTTTCAGCAATCCAAGTGCACTCCACGAATTACTGCTAATGCTATCGCGACTAATATTTTGAAGAAACGACTGTTCGGCAGCAACGGTATCTTGCATTGCAAGTTGAATCATTCCCCGTTCGTACAACATATTTTTTTTCGGCTCTGTTCGCTGGTAAGTTTCGAGGTCGGCAAGTGCTGATTGGTAATTTTCCACTTGCATATTGGCATCCATTCGGTAGAGCAACATATTTGTGTTTTCGGGACTAAATTCGTACGATTTTGTAAAATCACTTATTGCCTCTTGGTATAATTTTAGCCTAACTTCGGCAAAACCGCGTACATAATATGCTTGTGAAATAAATGGATTTCGCAAAATTGTTTCGCCTGCATCCTGCACTGCTCCGTTAAAATCGCCCAAATTTATTTTTGCAATAGCGCGATACATATACGGCTCAGCCAAATAGGGTTTAATTTTAATTACTTGGTTAAAGTATTGAATTGAAAGCACATAATCGTCGAAATACAAAGCATTTCTACCTATTGCAAGGATGCGTTCGGTGTTTAGTTGAGCATTAGAGCCAAACCAAAGCAACGAAAAAAGCAATATTGAGATTATACGTTTCATTTAATTTATAATTTTTAGAAAAACGCTGATTTAATGTAAAATGTAGAATGAAAAGACTACTAATTTGGTACTGTACAGACAAGGCATGCCTTGTCTCTAACAATCAAACTGCTCAAACTACTCAAACCATTTTTATTCACATGCAGCATTTGGATTAAACGAACTTGGAACATCGAAAGGCTCGGTTGATAAATATCCTAAATCTGTATTTCCCAAGACTTTTTTCATATACAACGCCCAAATTGGCAGTGCCATACTTGCGCCTTGCCCTTCAGCCATACTGTCGAAATGAATGTCGCGCTCCTCGCCACCAACCCATACACCGGACACTAACGAAGGCGTGTAACCCATAAACCAACCGTCGGCATTATCGTTAGTAGTACCTGTTTTTCCACCCATTGGCATTGTCAGTCCGTATCTGCTACGCACGCGCCCACCTGTACCGGCATCGACCACCGAACGCATCATATATATCATTTTATAGGACGTGGTTTCGCTGAAAATTTCATAAGTTTTGCCGTTAAAAGAGGCAATTACATTTCCGTTAGAATCTTCAATTCGGGTAACATACACAGGGTCAACTCTAATTCCTTTGTTCGGGAATGCGGTGTAAGCATCCACCATTTCGGCAACTGTAACTTCGCAAGGTCCAAGACAAAGCGACACATCAGCCACAATTTGCCCCTTTATCCCAAACGAACGCATAAGTTTTGCAAGTGCCTCAGGGGTATAACGCCCCATCAAATAAGCCGAAACCCAGTTATTGGAATTTGCCAAACCCCAGCGCAGAGTAACCATTTCGCCCAATCGCGCTTTCGAGGCATTACGCGGCGTCCACGGTTGTCCGTTGCCTGCCATAAGCGTTATTGGTTGAAGGCGGGTAGTATCGCAAGGCTCCATCCCTTCTTCCATCGCCAAAGTGTAAAGATACGGCTTGACCGTAGAGCCTACTTGCCTGCGACCAAGCGTTGCCATATCGTACTGAAAATGAGTGAAATTTGTGCCTCCGATATACGCTTTCACATGACCACTATGCGGGTCTATAGACATAAAACCGCAACGCAAAAAATGTTTATAATAACGAATTGAATCAAGCGGTGTCATTACTGTGTCCCTTACTCCCGAATAATCAAAAATTTCCATCTCAACCGCATTATTAAAATTTTTCATAATATCGTTGTGCGAAAGACCACTTTTTTTCAGCATAATATATCGTTCGCTTTGACGAATGGAGCGGTCGAGCAATCTATCCACATCCTCCTGTTTTAGTTTATTGGAATACGGCGCATTTTTTCTGCTCTTCTTTTCCTTGAAAAATTGTTGTTGCAAGGCAGTCATGTGTTCGTGGACAGCCTCTTGAGCATACTTTTGCATTCGGGAATCAATCGTAGTATAAATTTTCAGCCCATCGGTATATAAATTGTAATTTTCGCCATTTGCTTTTTTGTTTTTTACACAGAAACCATAAAGCGGATTATTTTCCCATTGCCATTTATCGTCAAGGAATTTTTGCGCTTGCCATTCGGCATAATTACTTTTTTTCGGCTCTTTGGCGGTCATCATCATTCGGATATATTCGCGGAAATACGGCGCGTCGCCTTCTTTATGGTCTGATGATTTGAAATTTAACGTCATTGGCAATACTTTTAGCGAATCGTATTGTTGATTGCTAATATAATTTGCTTTCATCATTTGATTTAACACCACATTTCGGCGGTCGAAAGTCAGAGTTTCGCGCCGCCGCGGATTGTAATACGACGAATTTTTTAACATTCCCACCAACATTGCCGCTTGCTCAATGTTCAACTGGTCGGGCGAAAGGTCAAAGTATGTTTTTGCAGCCGATTTTATGCCCACAGCGTTGTAAAGCCAATCGTACATATTAAGGTAGAGCGTAATTATTTCTTCTTTACTGTAAATTTTTTCGAGTTTAACGGCAATTACCCATTCGTTTGGTTTCTGAAAAGCGCGTTCGATTATATTATGCGCTCTCTCTTTTGAATAAAGCAATTTGGCAAGTTGCTGCGAAATGGTACTTCCGCCACCGCCTTTGCCTAACAGTATTATTGCACGCAAAAGTCCTTTGCCATCAACGCCCGAATGTGAATAATAACGTTTATCTTCGGTGGCAATCAAGGCTTTAATAACATTGGGAGAAATATCGGGAAATTCGGTTTTCATACGATTGTCCTCGCTATACGAAATACGCCCAAGTAACTGATTATCTGACGTATATAACTCAGTGGCATAGCGGTCGATTGGGTTTTGCAGATTTTCGAGTGGTGGCATATAGCCAATCAAACCAAAATTGATTAACACAAAAAAGAGGATTACAAACAGTATTGCCGCAGCAAAAAGCGACCAAAACCATTTCAAAAATTTTCGGCGAAAAACGGAAGTATTTGTCATAAACTTTCAGTATTTTTTAAATAAGCACAAAGATAAGATATTTATTTGACTTGCAAAACAACGAAAATTTTAAATAATTATAAAATTTATTTTTCATTAAACTTTCATTAAATCCGAAATAATAATATTTGAAATATTAATGCCTTGTTCGGTAAGTCGAAGTGTGCTGCCGGTGTTGATAAGTAATTGTTGTTCAATAAATTTCTTGACATTTTGAAGTAAATAATGTAAATATTGCTCTCCAAATTCATTGTCAATAAATTGCAAATCAATTCCTTTTGAGGTACGCAATGTCAACATAATATATTCGTTAAACTTATCGTTTTCGGTCAAAATTTCTTTTTCATAAAAAACTTTGCCGTCGTTAATTGCTTGGATATATTGCTCGTTATCGGAAATATTCCATTGACGCGAATTTCCATTATAGGAATGTGCCGAAGCACCAACTCCTATGTAATGTGTTAAATTCCAATACGATGAATTATGGCGCGATTGATAATTAGGCTTTGCAAAATTTGAAATTTCGTAATGTTCAAATCCATTTTCGCGCATAGTTTGGCAAAGCGATTTATACATTTCGTTGAGGATTTCGGCATCGGTAGCGACAATTTTGCCCTGCTGTAAATCGCAAAACAATTTTGTAGATTGCTCGTAAGTGAGACAATAAACCGAAATATGTTGAATATCAAGCATTAATGCACATTTGAGTTCCTGCTCCCATTCAGCGACAGTCTGACCGGGTAAACCGTAAATTAAATCGATACTGATATTTCGGAAACCGTATTTTTTGCACAAATTCACAGCATCAACAGCCTGCTGCGCACTATGACGGCGATTAAGAACAGTCAACTTATTATCGTCAAAAGTCTGAATACCAATACTTATACGATTGAAAGCACAGTCGGCAAGCATTGAAATATACTTTTCGGTCAAGTCGTCAGGATTTGCCTCTATTGTAATTTCAGGATTTTTAGCAATCGAAAAATTAGAAAAAACAGCATCAAAAATCCCTTCAAAATGTTTTTTGGAAAGTACAGATGGAGTGCCACCGCCAAAATATATTGTTTCAACTTTCTGATTATCAATATAATTTCTCCTTTCCCCGAGTTCTAAAACAATGCTATCGACAAGCGCATCGAGTGAATTGAAATTGGTTTGAGAATGAAAGTTGCAATACACACAACGACTTTTACAAAATGGAATATGAATATAAATAGCAGCCACAATAAAAAAATTTCAACAAAAATATACATTTTATTTTGTATATTACAATAAAACACAGATATTTTTACTAATATCTTCTGTGATATTTGGAACATTATTTGTATCTTTGTCATTAGATAACTCTTTAGCAACTTGATATGGCAGAGAATTAGGCTCAGCCAGAAGTGCCTGTTGTTGAAGAGTTTCTACTTTTTGTGTAGCAGGAGAAAACAACATATCATTATCCTGTTTAATCTCTGGGTTTTCAAAATTTTGAAGTTTTTCTATGGCTTTTTCTAAATTTTTAATATTTTGTTTGGATTTATCAGATACTTTTATTATTTTTGTTGTCTTAATCGTCTCTTGACTACTTGGTGTGGAATAGGCTACATCAGTCTCCAAGGAACGATTATTCTTTTTCCTTCCTATCATAGTTACATTTTGCACTATTTCAATTTTTTCCTTTGCATTAATTTTCTTCTTGTGCAGATAATTTTTTAATTCTTTGTCTTTTTCCTTTGGTAGTTTCAGAATTAGTTTGTATATTTGTATTCATAATCGTTTCTTTACCAAAATCAAGAGGATTGGACTCTTGGGAGGTAAAGAAACGATTTAACTTTTCTTCATTTCTATATAAAGTTAAATCACTATTCACCCAACTAACTATTCCAGAAGGATTATTTTTAGGATAAAGAATAAAATATCTACTGAAGATAATCTATAATTTACTT
>JAITXR010000351.1 GCA_031284665.1 Paludibacter sp. | reverse complement strand
CATTTTTTCAAAATATTTTTGGTTTTCGTTTTTTTGCTTCTTCAAAATTTATAAGTTCTTCTTTTTCAATATGTTGTGATGCTATTTTGTGGTATTCTTTTTCTAAATTTCCCACAAATTCGTCCTTTGTTTTTTTGTTGCGCAGTTGCGACAAGAAACTTATATTTTGCGAGGCATCTTTTACATAAACTGTTGTGCCCGAATAGTTTGGCGCAATTTTCAAAGCGGTGTGCAATTTGGAGGTTGTAGCACCACCGATAAACAGCGGAACGTGCAAACCTGCTTTTTGCATTGCGATGGCTACGTGCGTCATTTCTTCGAGCGAAGGGGTGATTAATCCGCTAAGCCCCACAATATCAACATTTTCGGCTATTGCTGTTTCGATGATTTTTTCTGCCGAACACATCACGCCCAAATCCACAACTTCGTAATTGTTGCAACTCAGCACCACTGCTACAATGTTTTTCCCAATGTCGTGCACATCGCCTTTCACGGTGGCTATCAGGTATTTACCCGCTTTTTGCATTTTTGTGTTCGATTGCTCCTGCTCTATAAAAGGTTGCAAAATGCCAACGGCTTTTTTCATTGTACGCGCGGTTTTCACCACTTGCGGTAGAAACATTTTGCCCTCGCCAAAGAGCCGTCCCACCTCGTTCATTCCGCTCATCAGCAGTTTGTCGATAATTTCGAGCGGCGACGGATATTGTTGCAGGGCTTCGGTCAGGTCAGTTTCCAAAAAATCGCCAATGCCCTTAATCAGCGCGTGTTGCAAGCGTTTTTCGAGCGGCAATTTGCGCCATTCTTCGCCGTTGTTGCGCGTTTGCAATCCCTGCCCTGCTGTTTGGTCTTTTTTCAGTTTTTCGGCAAATTCAATCAGTGCTTCTGTGGTGTTTTCGTTTTTATTAAAAATCACATCTTCAACCAATTGCAACATATCTTTCGGGATTTCCTCGTAAATTTGCAACATTCCCGCATTCACAATTCCCATATCCATTCCGGCACGGATAGCGTGGTAAAGAAAGACCGAGTGCATCGCCTCGCGCACAGCGTTATTGCCTCTGAATGAGAACGATAGGTTGCTCACGCCTCCGCTTACTTTGGCAAGTGGCAAATGCGTTTTTATCCACCGTGTAGCCTCCATAAAATCCACTGCATAATTGTTGTGTGCCTCTATTCCGGTGGCAATAGCAAGGATATTTGGGTCGAAAATGATGTCTTGCGGTGGAAAATTGATTTTTTCGGTTAGCAGACGGTAAGCACGCTCACAAATTTCGATTTTGCGGACGCAACTGTCTGCCTGTCCGCGCTCGTCGAAAGCCATTACCACCACAGCCGCACCAAATTGGCGTATCTTTTTTGCTTTTGCCAAAAACGCCTCTTCGCCCTCTTTCAAACTAATAGAATTGACGATGCATTTTCCCTGCACACATTTCAGTCCGGCTTCAATAACTTCCCATTTAGACGAGTCTATCATCAACGGAACGCGCGAAATTTCAGGTTCGGAAGCGATGAAATTCAGAAAAATGCTTATCTCTTTTACCGCATCAAGCAGCGCATTATCCATATTAATATCGAGCACTTGTGCACCATCTTCCACTTGTTTGCGGGCAATTTTCAGGGCGGTTTCGTAGTCTTTTGTCTGAATTAGCTCCAAAAACTTTTTCGACCCCGCCACATTGCAGCGTTCGCCAATATTTAGAAAAGTTGCCACAGCATTATTGTCATTCATAAATTCTTTGGTTTATAAAGAAGTAATATTTATTTTTTATGCAAATAAACGAACATTTTCATCTGATTATCTTATTTTTACTTTCTGCAAATATAGATTTTTATATTTGCACTTAATCGTTTTTCTGCAAACATAGATTTTTATATTTGCACTTCCACAGCATTATTGTCATTCATAAATTCTTTGGTTTATAGAGGGCAAAATTACGCAAAAAAATTCGATTATCAATAATTGAATTGTTTTTTGTACTTTTGTGTCTTCAAAAAAATCTTCAATCTCTTTTTAAGAAAATGAATTATAATAAAATAAAATTGTTCCCGCTTTGTTTGTTTTTATTTTTAAGTACAATTATTGGTGCTCAAAATAATTATGACGCAACAAAAACGACTAAAATAAGTCGGAATTTAGACCTGTTTAATTCGGTGTTGCGCGAGTTGGATTTGAATTATGTGGATACGTTGAATTACAACGAGGTGGTAAAAAATGGCATTGATTATATGCTTGGGAATATCGACCCTTACACGGTGTATATTCCTGAAAGTGAATTAGATGACCTCAGTTTTATGACTACGGGCGAATATGCGGGCATTGGTGCGCTGATTTCGCAAAATGAAGCGGGCTACATTGTGATTGCAGAACCTTACGAAGGCAAACCGGCGCAAAAAAACGATGTGCGTGCAGGTGATATTGTCCTCGAAATTGACGGGGTGGCTACCAAAGGAATGACTACCGCACAAGCAAGCGAACGACTGAAAGGTTCGCCCAATACGCTGATTAAGTTGAAGTTACAACGTGCGGGCGTGGCAAATCCTATTGAAAAGGATTTTATGCGCGAAAAAATAACGCTCAACTCGGTTACTTATGCGGCTGAAATTCAGGAGGGTACGGCGTATATTCTTTTGTCGGACTTTACCGACCACGCTGCACTGGAAGTGAAGAC
>JAITXR010000314.1 GCA_031284665.1 Paludibacter sp. | reverse complement strand
ATAATTGATTAAAATTATTTTATCGCTACAAAGATACAATTTTTCTTTTTTTATTGCCATATTTTGTCTGAACTTTGATTTGTTTGATTTTATTGATGAAGTATGATAAGATGCGGATTACCCTAACAGAGTTGACTGTGAAAATTTTGATATGAAGGATTTCAAAACAAATATTCCAAGTGTATAATTTTTTTTGCGTATTTTCTTTTTATATTTGCAAAAGAAATTAATCAATAAACCAAATCCCTTATGAACAAAAATAACGAAACAATTAACGCAATGGCGAGTAGATATTCTTGCCGTTCGTTTACCGACCAAATGCCGAGCGATGATATTCTCAATGCCATTGCGCAGGCGGCTGTAACTGCCCCAAGCGGGATGAACAGGCAGCAGTGGCGGGTAGTGGTGGTGAAAAACAAACAACTGATTGCCGATATGGAAACGGAAGGCATAAACAATTTGGCTGCCTTGCCCGATAAATCATCTTACAAGCGAATAATGTCGCGTGGCGGGCGGCTGTTTTACAATGCTCCTTGTATGATAGTAATCCCGATTGCCCCGACAGTGCCGCCCGGAGCCGAATTGTTTGACTGCGGAATTGTTGCCGAACAAATTGCTTTGGCTGCTACTTCGCTCGATGTCAACAGTTTGATATGCGGATTAGTATGTTTTAGTTTTGCCGGCAATCGCCGCAAAGAATTTAACGACAAACTGTCTTTCCCCGAGGGCTACGAAATAGGTATTGCCGTGCTGCTGGGTTATGCCACTGAAAGCGGAAAACCCCACGAGCCGGATTTGTCAAAAATTTGGTTTGTGGAGTGAAAAAATAATATGCTAATATGCCAATGAACAATGTGCCAATTAAGAAATTTAGGAATTAACAATCCTGATAAATAGGGACAAGTTGTGCCAATGTGCCAATGAAGAGCGGACAACAGCAACCTCCGCCCGTCATTCTTGGCAAGCCAAGCGGCAAGCCGATTAGCGAGGCAAAGTTTACCCCGATTTATCGGGGAAGCAATCCGGTATTTTCTTATCTGAACTCCCGCAGTGGCGGGACAAGTAATGATTTTAATATGATTTTTTTGATTCCTGATGATTAAGAAACGGACAGAACTTGTACAGCCCGCATTGTAGAGACGTGGCATGCCGCGTCTCTACGGACAACCGACACCTACGAAACGGTAAAGCCCTAACAGGGTTTTAGACCTCTGTTAGGGCTTGCTTTTGTAGGGCGTTTGTTATCTAATTTATTTATTGTTTTTATCTGCGAGAATCCGGCTGATTCACGATAAATCGGAATAAATTCTGCGTTATCTGCGTGCTTTTTGGCAGCCTTTTACAACTTCAACTTTACTCCCGCCATAAAATTCCGTGCGGGTTGTGGCAATCCACCAAAATCGCAATAGTTTTGATTTGTCAAATTGTTAATGTCCAAATAAATACTGTATTTTTCGGCAAGCCATTGCAAGCGAATATCTGCCATAAAAAACGGCTCGTAATCGTGTGGCGGCTCTGTGGCGGCAAGCGTGTAATTGCCTGAGCGGTCGTAAAATCCAAAATTCCATTGCGCCGAAAGTTGGCGATAAATGCGATGTTGCACGCCCACAGTTGCTTTGTGTTTCAGATAATCGAGGGCGTATTTTGAGTCAAAATTACCGGCAACTTTATCTAATGTAAGAAAGGAATATGAAAGCGAAATTTTCTTTACAAAAGATGCAATAAATTGATATTCAGCCGAAAAATCAATTCCAAAAGCATTTACATTTGTTAAATTACGGCTGTTCCATATTGTAGAATCGGTATCTTTCACCCAATCGATAACATTTGTTCCCCAACGATAAAATGTTGAAACATTGGCTGTTAATCTTTTTCTGTTGTATTTTGCTCCAATTTCGGCTGTTTGCGATTTTTCGGGTTTCAAATCGGGATTGGCACGCTGAACGGCAGATTTATAGTATAAATCGGTAAAAGTTGGCAGGCGTACAGCGGAATTTGCCGAGGCATAAAGGCGGAAATTGTTGGTGAAATCGTATGCTGCGTCAATTCCACCCGATGCAAAACCGTCAAACTGCTTTGAATACGTACCCGATACGCCGGCAGAAAAATAAAATTTACCGAAATTAGCCGAATAATCGGCAATAAATGTTGGCAAAAATCTTTCGCCTTCAAACTTAAATCCAACTGAGGGATTAAAAATATTTTTTACCGTGTCGCTCAATGGCAAACCAAGATTTGTGCTGAAAATGTGTTCGTTACGCAAATCAACGCCTGCCGAAAACTTGCTGTGTTGCAAAGAATATGAGGCGATAAATTTCCCGCCAATAATGTTTGTCAGGTGATTGTTTCTGCCCACCGGCGAATTACGAATCCACTCGTAATGGTCGAAGTGCAGGCGTGAATAAAGTTGAGCGTTGAACGATAAATTATCTTTTTGCAAATTCCAATTTAGCGAGCCATAAAAAGTTTTTGTGTGGTCGAACTGATTCGGACTCGACAAGCCATAAAATCCATTTGCGCCATACGCCTTTTCCTGATAAGCAAGTTGAAGGTCGAAATCACCGCCTCGGGCAGCATCGAAAGTTGTTTGCCAAAAGGCGTTTTTAATGTCGTAATCGGTATTTGAGATGTATCCATCGCTACTTTTGTGCGACGCCGAAACAAAAGTTTGCAGCCTTGCGCCACTCAAATGCGCCGACAAATTTTGCGTAAAAGTATTGTAACTTCCGCCTGAAATCTGCGATGAAATTGAGGATTTTTCCGCCGATTTTCGGGTAACGATATTAATTGCACCACTAAAAGCATTTGGTCCGTAGAGCCGCGCTGCCGAGCCTTGCAGCACTTCGACACGCGCCACATCGGCAAGTTCAACAGGAATATCCAAATTATAATGACCGGTTTGCGGGTCGGTGATGTTCACGCCATTGAGCAGCACAAGCACTTGGTCGAACGAGCCGCCACGAATACTGATGTCCGATTGAGTGCCGCCAACACCGCGATTGCGAATGTCAATACCCGTTATTGTCTCGAGTAATTGGTCGATATTGCTAACCGGCAATTTCTCAATTTCCTGAAAATCAATTACATTTACAATTCGCGGAGGAGTGTAAATTACTCGTTGTTGAGTGAGAGTAACGCCTTTGAGTTCAACTGCGTTTGAATCGGTTTTTTGCTGAGCAAAAGTGAAATTTACTGTTAAAAGTAAAGATAAAGCACTGAAAATTAATTTTTTATTCATTTGTTTGATAAAATTAAAAAAACGCTTGAAACGGAAACTGAGTTCCTGTTCAAGCGTTTTGAAGTTAATAAATATTTGGATTGATTTGAAATTTTCCGAAAGTTGTTTTTTGATGTAAAGTTCACAAAAAACAAATAACTGTTATTCAGCACATTATATGCTTTATGAGTTTTTGAGTTTTTTGTGGTTACTCGAGAAGTATAATTTTTTGTTTGTTCCGAAAGAATAATTTGAGTGGCGATTTCCTGCAAATCATCGTCATTTTCAGAAAGTTGCGAGAGTTGAGTTTGCGCACATTCGCTAATTTTGTCCGAAGTTTTCAGTATTGATTTTTCGCAAATACCTACAGCCAGCACTCCTATTGTAACCACCACAGCCAAACTTGCAAAAATAGCATACCCAGCCCGTTTCCATCGGCGAAAACGAGCAGTGTTTGTTCCTATTTTAATTTGTTGGTGCATTGGATTTTTGTTTTTTGTCAGAACTTGGATTTACTTGATTTTTTGTGATTAATATTATAAAAGCCTAAACCGCAAACCGTAACCCGTCATTCTTGGTAAACCAAGAATGACGGCTAATGTTACTGCTGCCTGCTCTTAATTTCTTCATTTCTAAATTGGCACATTTGCACATTGTTAATTTGCACATTAACCATCATTAACTATAAACTAACTCTTACTTCCTATTCTTGTGTTTCGGCTTTTTCGGTTTATCGAAACGCGATACGCTATCCTGTCCTACAACATTTTCATAATCAATTTGCGGAACGTTCTCATCGCTGTTTTTTTCGAGCAGCGAGTCGGGTTTTATGCCTTTTTTGTTCATTGCAATAATGTCCTTAACTCGTTCAATATTCAATGTTGTGATATTTGCAGCAAAATCTTTTGACGATGAATACGACATTTGTCGCTTGAAAACGTTACTTTTGAAATGATAATAAGTTCCGTCGATAGTTTCGAGATTTACTTCGTGCGAAGGAAATTCGCGCAGAGCATCCACATAAGCATCCACTTCGTAGTTCATACAACATTTTAGTTTACCGCATTGTCCGGCAAGTTTTTGCGGATTAAGCGAAATATCCTGATAGCGGGCAGCACCGGTCGATACGGAATTAAAATGCGTCATCCAACCCGAGCAACAAAGTTCGCGCCCGCAAGGACCAATACCTCCAATTCGCCCTGCTTCCTGTCTGGCTCCAATTTGTTTCATTTCGATTCGGACATGGAATGTTTCGGCAAAAACCTTTATTAATTGGCGAAAATCCACGCGTTCATCGGCTATATAGTAAAAAATCGCTTTTTTGCCGTCGCCTTGAAATTCCACGTCTCCGATTTTCATATTCAGTTTTATACTTTCGGCTATTTGTCGGGCTTTTATCATAGTTTGCTGTTCTTTTTGCTTTGCTTCGGCAAAAAGTTCCAAATCGTGTTGAGTAGCGAGGCGCAGAATGTTCCGAATCTCGATTTTATCGGGTTTTTGGCTGTATTTATGCATTTGACACAACACAAGCCGCCCTATAAGCGACACTTCGCCAATTTCGTAGCCCGACGCTGATTCTACCGCGACCATATTGCCTTTTTCGAGATTTAATTTATTGTTGTTAACAAAAAACCCTTTGCGTGTGTTTTTGAATTGCACTTCAACAAAATCGTTATCTGCTACAGTTTCGGGGAGGTCGCACAGCCAATCGAACACTCCAAGTTTGCCGCGCGAGTGCGAGCAGCCTTGTTTGTTCATTTGGCAAGCACCATTATTTAATGTTATTTTCATATTTTCCTGTTGTTGAATTAGAAACTCAGTTATCGTTTTAATAAAACTATTATTTTCAATGCCAAATCAAAAAAAATCATTTTGGCATTTACATTTTGTTCTGTATGTTGCTCAGCCAAAGCGAGTTCTGCAACAATATCTTCAATATTTCGCTCGTTTATAAAGCGAGAAAAATTATTTGAAAACTGTTCTTCGTTTTCGGTTAAGTAGTTCAATTCCGGCAAGCCGAAATTTTTGATAAAATTCTCTCTTACAAGTCGTTGCGCATAACGCAAGAATGCTTTTTGCCGTTCTCTACCCACTTCGGCAGATGCCATTTTGTCCGCCCATTGCCGCAATTCGCCCAAAGCCTTATAATTACCTTTATTGCCCACCATCCACGCTTTTCGCATCACAAAAACAAAGCGTTCAAAATTTTCTTGCAAATCGTCGCCTTCGTCAGCCAACGAATAGGCAGTGAATAAATTACCATCGGCAATATGCGCAAAATCGCTGATTTGTTGCTCCGAAAATTGCGATGAATACTTGTTATTAAGGGCTTGAGCAATTTCGTTTTCGCTGAGTTTTGGTACAAAAATTTGTTGAGTTCGCGACAAAACTGTTTCCATCAAATTTTCCGTATCGTTGGACACAAGCAGAAAAACGGTATTATCGTATGGCTCTTCGAGAATTTTCAGAATAGCATTTGGCGTTCGTCCGTCGCGATAAAATCGTTCGGGCAGCCAAATAATCATTATTTTGTATGTTGACTCAAAAGTTTTCATACTTAATTTTCGGATAATTTCGTCGCCTTGCGTCTTAAATATCCAACCGGTTTTGGCATCGTCGGCAATTCGAGCAAACCACTCATCGGCAGTAAAATCGCCCTTAGCAAGTAGCATTTCGCGAAATTGCGCAAGGAAATGGTCGCTATGTATCGGCGTTTGTGCGTTCCAATTTTTTGGTTTGATAATCGGAAATGTAAAATGCAAATCGGGATGATTGATTTTCTGATATTTGACACACGAGCGACAAGTGCCACACGAATCGTTTTCGCCTCTATTTTCGCAACTAATGTATTGCGAATATGCCAAAGCAAGGGGCAACTTTTGCACACCTTCGGCTCCGTAAAGTAACTGAGCGTGCGCAATGCGTCCCTCTTTCACAGAGCGAATCATTCGTTGTTTTATTTCCTCGTGTCCTATTATTTCCGAAAATTTCATAATTATAAATGAGGCGGTAAAGATACAAAAAATGCAGCAATTCTACATATTTCCATCGGATAATTCAAATGTGGTTTTTTCTGCCTTTCCGCCAAGTGGAGGATTAAGTTTTGAAACAGAGACAGTTAACTGCGTAATTTCCGAAAAATTTGCTTTTATGGCATCTAAAATTCGGCGCGCAAGATTTTCTATCAGTTTCGACGGCTTGTTCATTTGCGTTTTTATAATGTCGTAAATTTGTTGGCAGTCGATAGTACATTCCAAATTATCGGTCAATTCGGCTTTTGACGAGTCGAACGAAAGCGCAACCGACACCAAAAAAGTGTTCCCATTTGTATTTTCGTGTTCTCTACAGCCGTGATAGGCGTAAAATTCTAAGTTTTCGAGTTTTAATATTGACATAAATATTTAATTTTTGATTCTATTTTTCATCAGGTCTGCCGAAAAACCGCAGTCGCTATCGTCCGTTGCTCTGTTGCGGTTGTCAGCATTCTGTTACCAACCAATTTTATTTACTCTTTCGTTGAGTTGTTTTATCTTATCAATCAATTCATTAAAAGGTAACGACTTGCCATAAATCATTGTTCGTTGCATTATTTCGTAATCAGTTTTCCAGAGGTCGATAATATTTTCAGGCAGAACAATGTTAATACTTTGTGGGGCAAGCGTATCATAATCAAAACCTTTCAAACCCACGAAAATACGGCGGTGTTCTACCACAGAGTTGTATAACTCTTTGTTTGCCAATGCCTCGTTTGCGATAGGCGTACCCATTATTTGTACTAAATCGTACAAATGGCGGCTCATTCGTCCTGTCCGCATTACGTCTTGAGGTTTGGCAAATTCTTCGTGTAAAAGGCAAATTTTTTCTATGAACGTCCTTTGTGGGACAACGGCATTGACATCAAATACAGTATTTACAAAAGACTTATCGGCAAAAACTTCATCAACCATTGAAAGTAATCCAACTGTTTGCAACGGCTCACTCATTGACCTTCCACTGACTTCTATTTTTACTATGGGTTTTATATAATCGTTATCGTCAAACAGCGATTGATAAACAACTTCGATAATTTCGGGGTCGGTAGTGGTAATTGGCGTGATAGTAACGTTTACCGAAAACTGATTGGAATTTATGCCTTGATTTTCCAACTGATTCTTGACATCAAATTGTAATGTATCTCTTACAAACGAACAAGCAGCACGGCGTAGGCGGTCGCTGATTTGCGTTTTGGAAAGGGTACCCGAAAAACCCAAATATTCCCGATTAACCGCAATGTCTATGTCTTCGGAAAATCTTTCAATCAAATTCCAACATTTGCTCAGTGAAGTACCGCCTTTGAAAGAAAGATTGTTGGAATAAGGCAAAGAAAATAAAGCGCGAAGAACAGCTGTTACC
>JAITXR010000281.1 GCA_031284665.1 Paludibacter sp. | reverse complement strand
TAATCATTGAGCAGTCACGGCAAAAGGTGGCTACTGCCGTTAATCTCACAATGGTATATACCTATTATGAGATAGGAAGATACATTGTTGAGGATGAGCAAAATGGCGAACAACGTGCGGAATATGGAAAATCAGTATTGAAAGATTTGGCAGAAAATCTTACCGATAAATTTGGCAAAGGGTTTACTTTGACAAATCTCAATCAAATGAGACAGTTTTTTATTCTTTATTCAAAAGGTCAGACACGGTCTGACCAAGTCAAAGAAAGGGGAAACACTGTTTACCCAATTCTTCAGACACTGTCTGAAGAATCTCAAATTTCCGCAACACTGTCGCGGAAATTACAAACAGCAGATAATCAGTTAGATTCAAAAGGTCAGACACTGTCTGACCAATTACAAACAATTTATTAATTCGTAATTTTTTTATGTTTCATCATCGCCGCATATTTTTTATTTTCACTTTGTTGCTTTGTTGTGGCGGTGTGTTTGTTATGGCACAAGTGCCCGAAGCAGTGCCTGAAGATACCAAACTATCGCTCATTCAGCATATTGAACGCTGGTATGCCGACAATATGACTTACCCTGTCATTGTACTACTGATGGCGTTGGAAAGTTCGTTTTTGGGCATCATTCCTTCCGAATTAATTGTTTCTGCGGCGGCTTACATTTCACTCGACCCTTCTGTTTCGCTGTCATTTTGGGGTGTGGTGGTGGCGGCTACCATAGGCTCATTGCTTGGTGGATTGATTAACTACGGTTTGGCAATTTTTCTTGGGCGAAAGGCGCTCTACACGTTGGCTGACACGCGCTTGGGTCATTTCTGTATGCTCAGTGGCGAAAAAATGTTGGAGGCAGAAAAATGGTTTGTTAAATACAGCAAAATTTCCGTCTGCATCGGGCGATTGGTGCCGGGGGTGCGGCAACTTATTTCCGTTCCGGCGGGTTTGTCGCGTATGCGTTTGCCTGCGTTTATGCTCTACACCGCTGTGGGGTCGAGTTTGTGGAACACGGTACTTGCCACTATTGGTTATTTGCTGCACGGTCAGGAAGATTTGATACAAAAATACACTTTTGAAATCAGTTATCTCACCGGCGGCGGAGTGGTGGCAGTGGTCATTTTTTTTATAATAAAACAAAAACTAAAAAAGAAAAAAACGGAGGCAAATCAGCGCGTTTTTGGACTTATAGGTGCTCCATTGACACATTCGATGTCGAAAAAATATTTTTTCGAGAAATTTGAACAGGAAAAAATCAATGCACGTTTTGAATTATTTGAAATTCAAAACATCGAAGAACTTCCGGCACTGTTGCAGCGCGAACCAAAACTCGAAGGGCTGAATGTTACTTTTCCATTGAAAGAAAAAATTCTTCCTTTTTTGGACGAAATAGATGCTTGTGCTGCCCAAATTGGCGCGGTAAATTGCGTGAAAATAACCCGCGACAAATTCCAACAACCCTATTTGAAAGGCTACAATACCGATTACATTGGTTTTGAAAAAGCAATACAGCCTTATGTTGAAAAAGACACAAGGGCTTTGTTGCTGGGCACAGGCGGCGCGGCAAAGGCTATTTTGTTTGCCCTGCAAGGTCTGAATGTGCCTGTAAGCATTGTGTCGCGCACGGCAGGCGACAATCGCATGAGCTATGCCGACCTCTCGGCGCAAACAATCCAAACGCATCGCCTGATTATTAATGCCACGCCGCTGGGAATGCCTGCCACTGCCGACCAATGTCCCGATATGCCATACGCATCGCTCACAGCAGAACATATTTTGTTTGATGCTATCTACAATCCGCCCGAAACAAAGTTTTTGCAAATGGGGCGAGAACACCACACGCGCAGGATTAACGGCAGCAAAATGTTTGTAGAACAAGCCCTTGCTGCGTGGAAAATTTGGAACGAATAAAATTTTCATTTGAATATTTGCGCAAAAATCATTACCTTTGCGAGCTATTGTTGCTTGCCCTTGTAGTTCAATGGATAGAACGGAAGTTTCCTAAACTTTAGATTCGGGTTCGATTCCCGGCGAGGGTACCGCCACAGCGAAACAGGAGTTGGATATTCAATAAATTGCAAATTAAATAAAATCCTTATACATCTAAAATCGCAACAGTAATTATCATGAAAAAATCCTTTTTGTTGTCTTCAATTTTTCTTTGTACATTCTCGGCTACGGTGGCAGGAAAACAGATTTATGTCCCTTCGGCATTGGGCAATGTGAATGACAATACCAACCAGTGGTGCTACGAGCGCAGTATTCAGTCCGACAACTTTATTGTGTTTTGGGAGGCGGGCTATGGAAGCAATCCCAATGGGGTACAAGTGGGCGGCTATACGGCAAATGTACAGTCTATCCTTGCGCTTGCCGAAACCTGTTTCGATTTTTATGCCGACTCATTGAAATTTATCACGCGGGGCAATTCCAAAACCGATTTGTATAAAATAATTATCCGATTGTATCACACTGCCGACTGGATAGCCTCCGGGTCGGGAATGGACGATAAGATTGGGGTGTTGAATTTAAGCACATGGGCAGCGTCCGCATTGGGTGTTACGGTGGCGCACGAGGTAGGGCATTGTTTCCAATATCAGGTGCATTGCGACGGCTGGCAGGGCGGCTGGATGTATGGACTTGGCAATAACGGAGCAGGAGGCAACTGCTTTTGGGAGATGTGTGCACAATGGCAGGCGTTCAAAGTTTTCCCCACGCAACAGTTTACCGATGGCAGGTTTAATAACTATTTGAAAACAGCCCACAAGCATATTCTGCACGAAACACCACGTTATGATAACTTTTTCATTCAGGATTATTGGAGTTATTTGCACGGAATGGATTTTATCGGTCGTTTGTGGCAGCAATCGCACTCGCCCGAAGACCCTGTGGAGGCTTATCAGCGCATAACAGGCATCACACAAGAAGAATTTAACGATGAAATATACGATTGTGCCACGCGTTTTGTTACGTGGGATATTCCTGCGCTTCGCGCCAATGGTGCATCAAGAATCCTCAGCCGTGCGCAAACCAAAATGAATGCCGACACAGCAGGATATTGGAGAATAGATGCTTCTAATTGTCCCGAAAACTATGGTTATAACGTCATTCGCTTAAATCTGACACAAGGCACTACCACCATTGTAGCCGCTTTTGAAGGGATACTTGGCAATGCGAGCAATGGTTTTCGTGCAAAAAATCCAAGTAAAAACGGCTGGCGTTTCGGTTTTGTGCATCAAGCGGCTGACGGCACGCGCACTTACAGCCCAATGCACTCAGCACACACTTCTTCCCCCGACATTGTGCCGCGCGACACGATAACTTTTGCTTGTCCTGCCGGAGGGCGGTTGTGGTTTGTGGTTACCGGTGCACCTACACAACATTGGCACCACGAATGGGATGACAACGACACCAACGATGAACAATGGGGCTACCGTGTGAAATTCCTTAATACCAACCTTGTAGGCGAAACAAATATTACTACCGCTGTGTCGGATATTATTTATCCAAACAGCAATGAAGTAACCGTTCGCAATCTGATGGGGCAAGTTCGTTACAAAGGAAACGCCGATAATTTTGATTGGCAAAACAAACTTCCTGTTGGCATTTACCTTGTTACCACAAACGGAAAAACGACAAAGATAATGATTCAAAATAAATAAAACAATAATGAAACCAAAGAATTTAATATTTGTATTTTGTGGCGTTTTGTTTTTTTCGAGTTGTGTGAGTACAGAAGGTTTCACTAAGGCTGCACTCAACACTTTGAAGCCAACAATGATGGGCACACCTATGCAGAACACCGATTATCTGCAACTTGGCGCTGCCGCAATACCCGTGCAGGACGAGCAAGTGAGCACGCGCCGTACAAAAACATTTTTTGTGCCTGCAATCTTTCTTTGGGCTGGTGGCGAGAGCACACAAACCGAAATCAACAATCAATATTTTATCAATCTTTTCAGCGAAGTGATGTACCACAAGGACAAAATCTACAATTTGCGGGACAAACTTGATGGGCGAATTTTGGAAATTAACCTGACAAAAGTACCAAATTTGTACGAATATCACAGTCGCTGGTTCGGCTATTTTCTGGTGTATGTGTATGGTGGTGGTGCTCAAAAAAGATTTTGCAGCGGCAGTCCGTTGTTGGCGGCAAGCTATGTGCTGAAAGACAAAGATGGAATAACCTTAGAGATGGGCACTGTCGCCACCGAACGCAAAAACGAGATGTATTCAAACGGTACAAAGTCCGGAACTGCTTTTGCAGAGCAATATTTTCACAATCTCGACAATGAGTTTTACGACCAAAGTTCTGATTTGCTGGAACAAATTTTCAAAAAGTCAGGATTATTGGAGTAAAATCCGTTACATAATGAATATTTTTAACTATATTTGCAAAATCAAAAAATTATATTTGTTACTTGAATGTACGAATAAATTGACAGTATAATTTTGTAAAACAATTAAATAGTATGAAAACACAAAAAAGTAATTGGATTAGAAAGAATGTCTTTGTTCTTGGTTTTTTATGTGTGGCTGCTGTAATGGTGGCACAGTATGACAATTACAAAAGCGGATACATTGTTACCCTCGAAAAGGACACGGTTCTCGGGTGGATTGACTTCCGAACCGACAAAGACAATTCCGAAATATGTCGTTTTGCCACAGATATAGACGCGAAGCCGACAAACTATCATCCGGGAGAGATAGCAGGGTATCGCTTTTCGGAAAGCGGCAAGTACTATGTTTCGCACGAAATAACCGTGGATAGTGTTACTAAAAAAGTTTTTTTGGAATATTTACTTCAAGGTCTTATAAATTTGTATTACTATCACGATGGAACGCAAATGTATTTTGGCTTCGAGAACCAAGACGGAGAAATGACTGTAGTTACAAAAAAACCGGACTATATTGACGGTACCAACCTTGTTTCGGACAAGAAATACGTCGGATACGTTACCTATATTTTTCGCGACTACCAGCCCATTGTTCAGCAGACTAAGAGTTTAGGATTCAATCAACGGTCTTTTATCAACATTGCAAAGAAGTATCACAACGAAGTATGCACTACGGGAGAGGAATGTATCGTCTTTGAAAATCAACATCCGGACAAAACGTATATGGATGTTTCCTTATCGCTTCATGCAGGGGTTCGTCAATTCACCTATGTTTTTAGCACAGCTTATGACGATTTGGCGGTATCTAATGTATCGCCGGCTGTGGGATTTGGCGTTAATCTCAAAAATTCCCGATGGTCGCAATCGTGGAGTTTACAGCTGGATGCTACTGTGTCCAAGCACGAAGCCCAAACGGATAAAGACTTTCGGGAAGTTATAAAAGGGAACAAGTTGGTTTACGAAAAATACAATCGAAAGGGTGCTTATTCCTATCAATCTAATGTGCTTATTGTGAATATAGGTGCGAAGTATGAATATCCGAAATACAACTTTCGTCCGGTTGCAGAAGCCGGTTTTTCCATTTTGCATCTTTTCCAATTAACAGAACGCAGCGTTTATGGTGCAAGAAACAACGATTTGCCCACAAAAGGGGTTTCCAGTTATATCGGCTTAGGCTTCGACTACCGTGTGAGTAAAAAAGAGGCACTCATTCTTCGAGTAATGAGTGTAGCCGGTGATATGAATGTTCTGTTTGGATATGCTTTTTGAAAAGAATTAACTTGCCCTATGCAAATGCTACTCGCGAATGAAAATGTTGTGTATATGCCTCTTCTCCCTCAGTGCATTTTTGTATTAAAAACGTGCCAAGTTCAAGTGTCTTAATGCTGGAAAAATAAGCATCTGCGTATGTTTCATAAGCACCTACAACACTTTCGCCTACAATTACAATAAATTTATTATTGTAATTTTTAACCAAAGCATCTTGATTTTTAAGATAGTATTCAAATTCTTTTTCTAACATATTGTATATCTTTTATTGGAGTTTATTTTACGTTGCAAAGTTACGCATATATTTGTTGAAAAAAAAATATCTTTTGTTAAAACTTTCGTTTTTACTGTTTTACGGATAGTTCAGGTAAGGTTCATACCTTGCCTGAACTATCCGAGCAGGTTCTACCTGCGTGTAACAAACAGCATTGTGCAGGTACAACCTGCTCCCATACCCCCGACAAGGCAGAGCCATTGTCGGAACGCAGACGCAAATGTCTATGGCGCAAAAATCCAGATTTTCAAGCCAAATATAATATGAATAACAATTATTCCTATCACAATACTACAAGTAATTGCAACAAAAACATTGTCATTTATAATGTTTTTGCTTTTTGTCCCAAATTTTTCATCAAATTTCTCTACTAAAGAATTAAAAAAACCAAGAATGCATATTGAAACACAGATAATTGCTATTATCCTATTATCAATGAAATCATAAAAACAATCAAAAACCATACAAATTACAAATAATAACATTATTATGCCCTCAAATATTTTATTTTTTAAGATTCTGAACATATTTTTATTTTTTAAGATTAATAAATAACCCTCGTTCAGGCAAGGTTCATACCTTGCCTGAACTATCCGAGCAGGTTCTACCTGCGTGTAACAAACAGCTTTGCACAGGTACAACCTGCTTTCATACCCCCGACAAGGCAGAGCCATTGTCGGAACGCGGCTTTTATGCATTTTTGGTACAGCCTATGGCGAACATTGGGTTCAATTTTAAAAATAGGCTCTCCTGCTTTTGCCAATTCCCAATCGGCAAGCAAATCTTCATTATGTATCAATATCCACGCTTGTACCCCTCGTGCCGCAAGTCTGTGACTTGTGGTTATATTTTTAAATTATCAAGCCACAAAAGTACAAAAACATTTACAAATTTCAAGCCACAAAAAATAACAGCAAGCCTTTTTTAGGATTGCTGTTATTAATGATTACCGGTACAAGTCGCAGACTTGCACCACGCGGGGGAGCCATTGTCGGAACGCGGGAATCACTACTAATTACATATCATGAATTCATATTCTCCAATATTTCGATTACAATCATATACTTTGCTAAATCTCTTATTTCGCGCTTTTCTATAGTAACCTTTTAGAGTATTATGCTTTTGATAATCTAATTGATAAGTTCTAAATATACTGGTATGTCTAATAATTGTTAAGTTACTATTTCTTTTTATTAAAACAAAACCGTTTTTTATAGCCTCTTCATTATCAGGTATATAATCAGAACCTATTGCTATTATATCAAATGGATTCAAAATTGTATCATTTCGGCATATTACAAATTCTATAGCGTTCAAATCAATCCAGATATTGTCATCCATATCATTTTGAATAGTTATTTGAATTGGTATCAATTGTTCATTAATATTTATACAACTATCCTTTAATGAATACGAAATGTTAAGGGATTGCCCTTTTACGGTATATGCTACCATTATTAAAATAATTAATAAAACTGCTTTTTTCATTTTCATATTTTTAAAATCTACGAGGAATTAGATAGAACCACTTCGTCCAGCCAAAAGACTGCCATGCGGCACTTTTATGCGGATTCATCACATACCAAGAAGTGCCTGGTCTATCATATGTATTGTTTGAAATAATACTATATCCTGAATGATATTGTCCGGCATTTTTGATAGCTCCATAATATCCATAAGTTCCATCATTTCCAAAAGACGCATTTGTATTAATAAAATTAGGATTTGAAACTTTACCACCCACTATTCCATTATCCCAATTTACATTATTTATGTAGTGCCCCATTTCATGACTAATTTGTTCTCTTACTGCTTTTTGTCCTCCAACAAAAGCACCTTCTCCAATTCCTATATTCCCATAAACATCAGTAGAGCCTTTTAACTGTCCTGGTTTAAAAGTTAAAATAGGACCTCCATTTCTTGCCTGCCAAAAATCTAATGCTTTTTGCGCTTTAGTAGGGTCAATTGTATATGTTCCTGCAACTGCATTCCCAGTAAAAGCATCATTTGTCATTTTATTAAAAACTCCATCATTTGTATGAAACCCATATCCATCTTGATAATTACCATAAGCTTCTATTCCTGAAGTTACAGATGCAAATGCACCTCCGATAATACCCCTCGTTCCGGCAAGGTTCATTCCTTGTTTGGAACGCACCTTTGTTGTTTCTTTGGTACAGCCTATGGCGAACAAGGGGGTAATAATTCGGTTGCAAAGTTATTCATTTTTTTTGAAGATGCAAGTTTTTTTAATAAAATTTGAAAAAATGCAA
>JAITXR010000279.1 GCA_031284665.1 Paludibacter sp. | reverse complement strand
AATGTAAAATGTAAAATGTAAAGTGTAAAGACTACTAATCAGGAAACTATTCAAACTGTTCAAACATTTTAATGCACGAAAGGGCGAAAGCGCGAAAAAAACTACTAATTTGCTAATGTACAGACAAGGCATGCCTTGTCTCTACTATTCAAACATTCAAACATTCAAACTACTCAAACTTTGCTTATGATACTTTCATTAATAGTGGCTGTTGCGAATAACAACGCCATTGGTTACAAAAACGGATTGCTTTGCTATTTACCTGCTGATTTACAGCAGTTTAAACGTATAACAACGGGGCATACAATCATTATGGGTAGGCGAACTTTCGAAAGTTTACCGAATGGAGCGCTGCCAAATAGACGCAATGTGGTGATTAGTAGCGTGTTAAATCCACCTGCCGATAATTCTTTTGTTGTGAAAAAGTCTGTTGAAGAGGCGTTGGTATTTTGCGCTGACGAAGCACAAGTTTTCGTTATCGGTGGCGAAAGTATCTATCGACAAACTATTGAACTTGCTGATACTTTGTATATTACATACATTCACGCCGATTTTGCAGCCGATACATTTTTCCCTGAAATAAATCTTACAAAATGGGAAGAAACAAAACGTGTTGATTATCAAATAGATGAAAAAAATAAATATCCTTATTCTTTTGTTGAATATAAAAAACGATTTTAATATTAATTTTTACGCAATTTTTTATCATATAATATAATGAAAAAACCTCTTATAAAATACACAGCAGTCGAACTTTTTCAACAAGATGTTCGTGTTTTAAAAAACATTAATACCGAAATTAATTCCGGCGATTTTTTTTATTTGCTTGGCAAAGTTGGTTGCGGCAAAAGTTCGTTCCTAAAATCGTTATACGCCGAAATCCCTGTCGAGAGTGGCGAGGCAAGCGTGTTAAACTACGATATGCGCAAGATTAAAAAGAAAGAAATACCATTGTTACGGCGCAAAATTGGCATTGTTTTTCAGGATTTCCAACTTTTGCACGACCGCAGTATCAATAAAAACCTCGAATTTGTGTTGCGTGCCACAGGTTGGAAGGATAAAACGCAAATTGCCGACCAAATATCATCTGTATTACAGCGAGTTGGGATGGAAAACAAAGGTTACAAAATGCCGCATCAGTTGTCGGGAGGCGAGCAGCAGCGCATTGTGATTGCCCGTTCGTTGCTTAATTCGCCCGAACTGATTTTAGCCGATGAGCCAACCGGAAATCTTGACCCCGAAACAGGGCGCGGAGTGGTTGAATTGCTGCTTGAAATCTGTAAATCAGGCACTACGGTAATTATGGCAACTCATAATTTGCTTTGGCCCGAAAATTATTCGGGGCATATCCTCTTTTTTGAAAACGAAACAATTACCGATATGGGAAATTCCTAAACACAATGCAGGTATTGACATTAAAAAACCTCTCCATCGGTTACAAAAAGCAACATTCAGCCTGTTTTATTCAAAAAAAATTGAATTTGCAACTCTGCCAAGGAGAAATGATTTGTCTAATTGGAACTAACGGCGTTGGAAAATCAACTTTGATGAAAACCATTTCGGGATTGTTGCCTGCGCTCGAAGGAACTGTGTTGTTGAACGATAAAGCGATTGATAATCTTACACTTAGCGACAAATCTAAATTACTGACCCACGTTCTGACTGAAAAAATTGACATCAAAAATGCTACTGTTTTTGACATTGTGGCGTTCGGCAGAAATCCTTATACCAACCGTTGGGGAAAATTATCGGATGACGACAAGCACAAAATTGAGGAATCACTCGATTTGGTGCATCTTGCTGATAAACAGCATAATCTGTTATCCGAACTTTCGGACGGCGAGCAGCAACGGGCAATGATTGCCAAAGCACTTGCTCAGGACACAGCAGTGATGTTGCTCGACGAGCCTACTTCGCACCTCGATTTGCCTAACAGAGTAGAAATAATGTTGCTTTTGCATCGCCTTGCTCATCAGACAGGTAAAGCTATTTTGCTTTCGACGCACGAACTCGATTTGGCACTGCAAGCCGCTGATAAAGTGTGGCTTATGACTTCTGAGGGTGTAACTTGCGGTGTGCCGGAGGATTTGGTGTTGAACGGAAATTTTTCGCGAGCATTTGCCAGCAAATACTATTTTTTTAATACGTCGAATGGAAATTTTTCGATGAATTATCCCTTGCAAAAATTCGTTAAATTAAACGGAAAAAACACTGATTTATATTGGACAATGCGGGCTTTGGCTCGCGCAGGTTATCAAGTTGTGGAAAATGCCGAAATTGCAATTGAAATAAGCGATAATGCTTGGAAAATCGATAACCAAACTTTTTATTCAATCGAACATCTGCTGCAAAAATTGCTCGAAATATATTAAATTGTTTTGAAATATAAACAATTTTTTGTACTTTTGCAGCCCTAATATAAACAACAACAAAAACACAAATAAATTATGAAACAAAAAGCAGACATTGGTCTAATCGGTCTCGCCGTAATGGGCGAAAACCTCGTATTGAACATGGAAAGCAAGGGATTTACCGTTGCAGTTTACAATCGCACAGTCGAAAAAGTTGACAGTTTTATTGCCGGACGCGGAGCTGGCAAAAACTTCATTGGTGCGCACTCTATTAAAGAACTTTGCGACTCGCTTGAGCGTCCTCGAAAAGTGATGATGCTTGTAAAAGCCGGCAAACCTGTTGACGATTTTATCGAACAAATTATTCCTCATCTCGAAACCGGAGATGTTATTATTGATGGTGGAAATTCACATTTTCCTGACACCATTCGACGTACTAAATATGTGGAAAGCAAAGGCTTACTGTATATCGGTACAGGAGTTTCGGGTGGCGAAGAAGGTGCATTGCGCGGTCCTTCGATGATGCCCGGTGGCTCGCCTGCTGCGTGGACGGCTGTAAAAGAAATTTTTCAGGCTGTGGCAGCAAAGGTCGAAAACGATGTTCCCTGCTGCGATTGGGTAGGCGAAGATGGTGCCGGACATTTTGTAAAAATGGTTCACAATGGAATCGAATATGGTGATATGCAGATAATTAACGAGGCTTATCAAATTCTCAAAGACTTGCTCGGACTTACCGACGACGAACAGCACGAAGTGTTCAAAGAATGGAATAAGGGCGACCTTGACTCGTATTTGATTGAAATTACACGCGATATTTTGGCATTTAAAGATACTGATGGTGAGCCGCTTGTAGAAAAAATTCTTGATACGGCTGGTCAAAAAGGCACAGGAAAATGGACAGGTGTGGCTGCTCTTGATTTAGGTATTCCACTTACATTGATTGGCGAATCGGTATTTGCTCGCTGCTTGTCGGCTCAAAAAGATATTCGCGTGAAGGCTGCAAAAGTTATCGAAGGACCAAAAGTGAATTTTACCGGCGATAAAAAACAATTTATCAGCGATATAAAAGATGCCCTTTTTGGCGCAAAAATTATTTCGTATGCTCAAGGTTACAACCTAATGATGGAAGCCGCAAAAGAATACAAATGGAATCTGAATTATGGTGGCATTGCGCTTATGTGGCGCGGTGGTTGCATTATTCGTTCAGTATTTTTGGGCGATATAAAGAAGGCTTTCGACAAAAATCCGGGTTTGGAAAACTTGTTGCTCGACCCATATTTTAAGGACAAAGTAGAGGCAGCACAAGCCGGATGGCGCAGAGTGTGTGCCGCCGCTTTAACCAACGGAATACCTGTACCGGCACTTACTACGGCGCTTTGCTATTTCGACGGTTTCCGCAGCGAACGTTTGCCCGCAAATCTGCTGCAAGCACAGCGCGATTATTTCGGAGCACATACTTACGAAAGAATTGACAAACCGCGTGGTGAATTTTTCCATACCAATTGGACAGGACGCGGTGGCGATACCGCCTCAACTACTTATGTAGTGTAAGGCAAAGTCCGCTAAATTTAATACAAATTGCAGCAAACGGACAGTTTGCTGCAATTTTTTTTTGTAATTTATGCCGTAATATTTTGTGGAAAGTCAAACTATACAGATTGATAATAATTCTAATTACATATCAAAATAGAAAGTAGAAAATTATGTTCAAAAAAGTAATAAAAAAAAGTATAATAGTATTTTTAGTAATTTTTATATTTGCTTATTTATTGGTGATGCTTACAGGTGGCATAGAATCCGGTATTAGCGACCCAATTTCATTTAAAGTAGCAGTGAATCATATTCCAACTATTACCATTATTTCAATAGTGGCAACAATATGTATTGTTTATGTCTCAAGAAAAGAATAAATCCTCTTTCCCATTAGTCGCAAGTGTGGAGTAAAGGTGTTTATTTCAAGTTTTTTAATTGGACAAGAACAAGTATTTCTGTATTGTCCATAAATATAAAACGTTTATAATCAGTAATTTAATCTATAAACCTTTTATTCCATTACCCCCTAAAACCAAAAAACGCTTATTATCTAACTGATAATAAGCAATTTAAGAAAAACGAGTGGAGCATAAGGGATTCGAACCCTCGACTTCTTGATTGCGAACCAAGCGCTCTAGCCAACTGAGCTAATGCCCCAAATATATAACAACTTGTTATCTGTAAAGTTTTACTATCCACTCTCAATTATCAATTCTATTCATACCCTTGTTCGTGCACGCTTTTTACCGCCCGCCCCGATGGGTCAAGCATTTTTTTGAATGTCTCGTCCCATTCGAGTGCTATTGGCGTACTGCACGCTACCGAAGGCACGGAAGGAACGGTCTGTGCTGCCGAATCGGAAGGAAATAATTCGGCAAAAATACTACGATAATGATATTCTTCCTTACTCATTGGCGGATTTATAGGGAAAGTTTCGGCGGCGTGAGTCATTTGCTCGTCGCTAACTTTATTGTTGGCTATGTCGCGCAAAGTGTCAATCCAATTATAGCCAACTCCATCCGAAAACTGTTCTTTTTGTCGCCACGCCACGCTGGGAGGCAAATATTGTTCAAAAGCCTTGCGCAAAATCCATTTTTCGATACGCGTCCCAGCCATTTTATCTTGTGGATTTAGTCGCATTGCTACATCGAGAAATTCTTTGTCGAGAAATGGCACACGACCTTCGACGCCCCACGCAGCAAGCGATTTATTGGCTCTCAGGCAGTCGTACAAATGCAGTTTGTCTAATTTACGAACTGTTTCTTTGTGAAATTCTTCGGCGTTTGGTGCTTTGTGAAAATACAGATAACCGCCAAAAATTTCGTCCGCACCTTCGCCCGAAAGCACCATTTTTACGCCCATCGATTTAATGAAACGAGCAAGTAAATACATTGGTGTTGAGGCTCTTATGGTTGTAACATCGTAAGTTTCGATATGATAAATTACATCGCGGATGGCATCAAGTCCTTCCTGAATTGTAAAATTAATTTCGTGGTGAATAGTGCCGATATGTTCAGCAACCTTTCGAGCAGCCGCCAAATCGGGCGAGCCGTCAAGTCCTATTGCAAACGAGTGTAGCGAGGGCCACCAAGCATCCTCTTTATTGTCGGTTTCGATACGTTTGGCTGCGAATTTTTTTGCCACAGCCGAAATAATCGACGAATCTAATCCACCCGAAAGCAGTACTCCATAAGGAACATCAGCCATTAATTGCCGTTCAACGGCATCTTCGAGTGCTTGACGCAGCGTGTCAATATCCGATTTATTATCCTTTACGTTTTCAAAATTTTCCCAATCGCGTTTGTACCATTTTGTTGATTTGCCATCTGGACTGTAAAAATATTCTCCGGGCAAAAATTCTTCTATTTTATTGCAATATCCTTCGAGTGCTTTAAGTTCGGATGCCACAAAATAATTTCCAGCCGCATCCCAGCCCTGATACAGTGGGATTATTCCGACATGGTCGCGCCCAATCATAAAAATATTTTTTTCGACATCGTAAAGCGCAAATGCAAAAATTCCGTTCAAATCTTCGATAAAATCTTTGCCTTTTTGACGATATAGCGCAAGAATTACCTCGCAATCAGATTGAGTAAGAAATTCGTACTTTCCTTCAAAGCGTTTGCGAATTTCGCGATGATTGTAAATTTCGCCGTTAACTGCCAAAACAAGTTTACCATCGCTGCTCAATAACGGCTGTTTACCCGATTTTGGGTCAACTATCGACAGACGTTCGTGTGCCATTATGGCATATTGATTCGAGTATATCCCCGACCAATCGGGTCCGCGATGGCGAACATATTTCGACATTTGCAAAACTTGCTTGCGCAAATCTTCGACCGATGTTTTTATATTAAAGGCTGCTACTATACCGCACATATTACAAGGTTGAAAGTTTAGAAATGCAAAGTTAATAAAGTTTTTAAAATTGACAGTTTATAAATTGAAAAAGTTTATTGAATGATTAATGTAAAATCTTTATCTTATTAATTTTCAAATTCTAACATTTTGATTTAGACAATAATTTTTGTTTTACCCAATTAAAAATCGCCCTGTTTTAGTGTACAAAAGTAATTTTGTTATTGCAAACGACAAAATAAACATTACCAAAAACGCTGTTATCGGAAAAATTATCGGATGCAATTCGGCAAAGCGAAAAACTGTTTGTTGATAAGGAAAATTTGCAGAAAAGGCATAGCGTATTATCCAATGATGAAAAATATAGATGCCATAACTGCAGGCATTGACTTGCTCTATCCATACGGGACAGACAAAATTTTTGCGTGTAACTACTTTATGTATAGATATATACGCAAATAATATAAAACAGGAATACGAAATATATTTTAATATATCGTATCGAAACCCGTTTTTATAGCCGTATATTGAATCGGATTGCGGAACAAATAAATCTACAAGAATACACGCTAAAATATAGCCTGCAAAAAGAATTACCATATTCCGAGTGCTAAAAAAACCTGTCAGTTTACTTTTGTGAAGCATAAAAACGTAACCTGCCCAAAACCAGCAGAAATATCGCACAAAATAGTCTAAATACAAATAGTTTTGCGGATAAAATTTAAGGCTTACAAAGAATGATATGCCCAAAATTGCAAGTTGCAGTATAAGGTTTTTCTGTACAAACTTTATTTGGATTAAGCAGCGAGCCGCCACAAAACACCAAAAAAGCATTACCATAAACCATAAATGTTCGTAGCCATTGAATAAAGCAAACCACGTTAAATTGCTGAGTGTCAGCCCCATTAACAGCGAAAAAACGAAATACGGCAATATCAAACGAAAAAACTTTTTTTGGATAAATCCTGCTACGTTTGTGTATTTTCCTTTTTCGTTAAATAAGTACGAAAACAAGCAGCCCGACACAAAGGTAAACAATGGCAAAATAAACCATAAGTAGTTGAGAAATATGGAGTTATATCTTGGTTGTAAATCACTTTGCGCATACTGCCATCCTAAATATGGCGTAAATGCGTGATAAAGCACCATCGTAATTATGGCAAACGAGCGTAGAAACGATATTTCGTAGATTTTTTTCACTATAAGGTGTTAAAAATAGGTATTTACGGCAAATTGAACTTGGTCGATAAAAATTTGTTTGAATGCCGAAAGATTATTTTGTTCGTAAAACAGCAACATCGCCTTTTTGTAATCCAACGAATCAACCGAGCGAAACGAAATTGGGCAATAATGTTTGCTGAGCAAAATTGCATTACTCACAATGCGGGCTGTACGTTTATTGCCGTCAGTAAATGGCTGAATATAAGACAATAACAGCAATGCAAGCAATGATTTTTCAAACACATTTTCGCGTAAATTTACCAAATTGCAAAGTCTCTGCATTTCCTCTCTAATCTGAAATTCGTTGTCGAGTGGCGTGTAATTTGTGCCTGTAATTCGTACTCGGCGGTGGCGGATATTTTTGTCCACATCCAAATCCTGCACCAAAAGGCGGTGAATATCTTCAATTTTTGAAATCGTCAACGGCACAAGATAATCGGGATTTTCAATAATAAAATCGAGCGCAGTTTTGTGATTGAGCAGCATTATAGCCTCATCTTTTGTGCGCCCCGAAGCCGTTTTTTTCTCATTCAGCAGTCGTTCGGTTTCGAGCAAAGTGTATGTATTCCCCTCAATTTGAGACGATTTCCAACTCAAATCCACAGCCAAACGGTCAAATTCTTTTTTCAGTTCAAGCGACGTAAAATTTTTGATGTTCTCAGAAAAGATATTTTGCCATTCGTCTAATTTTTGTAATTCATTGGAAGTGAATAAATTTGTGTTTTCAAAAATATCCAAAAGTTGCAAATTGTAATTTTCCCTACCGTTTCGTTGGTCAATATCTTTTTCAAAATAAGTGTCAAGATTAATGGGCTGAAAAAATTCATAAGTTGCAGAAATTTTATATTTTGTAGATTTCCCTTTTCCTGTAATTTCTATAATATTATCGCTCAGCAGTTTGGACAAAACACGTTTAAGTGTGGGCAAACTTCCCTCATCCATAAATGAAAATTGAAAAATTTCACTTACAGATACTGCGCCTTGTTTTGCGATAAAATAAAATATTTTTTGTTCTCTTTTTTCCAATGTAATTTTTTTTTCGGCTCACAAAATTAATAAATTCATATCATTTTTCGTGTATTTTTGAGCCGTATTTTTGATTTTTTTGAGCCGTATTTTGTTCTAACTCTAACAGGGTTTTAAACCCTGTTAGAGTTAATTAGGTAATTTAGAATTATTTTTTAATTGTTTATTGGCAAATTAGCATATTGCCAAATTATCAATATTGTTTCGCCTCTTCGCCGTTTAGCACCCTCAATGCAGCAAAAGCAAGTGCCTCCATTTCGTTTTCGCCGGGCATCACTTCTACATTTATAAAATTGCCTATCATTTGTTTTATTTTGTCGGTTACAATGCTGCAATACGCAACGCCTCCGGTCAGAATTGCCGCATCGGTTTTTCCACACAATACAGCGTGCAAGGCTGATATTTCTTTTGCCACATTATAAGCCATCGCTTCCAATAAAATACGCGACTTGCCATCGCCCAGCGTGGCGCGCTCTTCGATATCGCTCACCGAATTTGTACCTAAATGCGCAATTAATCCACCCCGTCCGGCAAGCAGTTGAAGTATTTCTTTTTGGTTGTAATTACCTGAAAAACAAAGCTTTGTCAAATCGCCGGCATCAAGCGTTCCGCTCCTTTCGGGCGAAAATGCGCCATAGCCGTCAAGCCCTTGATTTACATCTACAACCTTCCCGTAGCGATGCGCTCCAATTGATATTCCTCCGCCCAAATGCGCAATTATCAAATTAAGATTTTCGTAATTTTTCCCGATTTTTTCGGCATATTTTCGCGCCACAGCCTTATGGTTGAGTGCATGAAAAGTCGAACGGCGCGGGATTTGCGGCAAACCACTTATGCGAGCAATGTCGTCTAACTCGTCAACCACCACAGGGTCAGCAATATAGGCTCGGCAACCGGCAATTTGCTCGGCAAGCGACCATGCTATAAATGCTCCCAAATTACTTGCGTGCTGCTGCCCAATTTTCAAATCATCAAGCATAGATTGATTGACCTGATAAACGCCCGACTGCACCGGACGCAACATTCCACCACGCCCAATTATTATCGAAAAAGTGTTTAAATCAATATTTTCGCGCTGTAATACATTTATTACTAAGTCTTTACGAAAATCAAATTGCGCAATAACACTGTCGAACTGCTGCAATTCGTCAAGCGAATGTCGAATGCTCTGCTGAAACTCAAGCTGAGTATTATTATATACCGCTATTTTTGTCGAAGTTGAGCCGGGGTTAATTACAAGAATTTTATTCATAAAGTCCTTAATATTAGAAAGTTTGAGTAGTCTGTAAAGTTAATCATTAATCATTAGTTTTATTTTCAACGATTGATAAGGCTCTATATTTTGGCGGTCGCCGCGCTGTCCGTATGCCAAATACCAAGGCAGAATAAATTCGGCAGTTTCGCCTCGTCGCATTATTTTAAGCATTTCTTCGATACCTGTTATTATTTGCTTTTTCCCTATCGTAACAATGGCATTTTGACTGTAAATTTCCTCATTATCAAGCGTATAAACACTGTAGTTTATACTACATTCCTCGTTTGCTTTAGGCGACTTATTATTAGTAGAATCAACTATGCGATACCAAAAGCCTGTATTATTTTTATTGAAAATTTGGGGTAATCGACTCACATAAACCGCCAAAATGCTATCCTCGTAATAAATCAGTTTCTTATTTACCGTTGTCATTTCGATTTGTGTACTGTCTGTTTCTGTATTTTTATTAGCGGGCAATTGCGGCTGAGGATTGCGACAAGCATACAAACTTATCGCAAACAAAAATAATA
>JAITXR010000278.1 GCA_031284665.1 Paludibacter sp. | reverse complement strand
GTTGAAGTTAAAGAAGTTATTGGTTAATTATCAGTTATCCATATCTTCGTTAAATTTGAATTTGGCGTAAAAGTAGTAATTTTTCCCAAAATAGAACATATTTTTTTAGAAAAGTAGTGATAAGTAATGTTATTTTGTCTGAATCAGGATTTGCAGGATGTTAGGATTGGCAAGATTACGGGACAAAAAGCCTCAATCCGTCATTCTACATTTTACATTCTGAATTTTACATTAATTTCTCCCTTTCTTTACCCTTAATTGTTAATTAACACAACTTGTCCCGATGTTTCGGGATTGTTAATTGGCATATTATCTAAAAATATCAAATAATTTACAAATCAGGCGTTGCTATATTCCAAAATTTAGTATTTTTGTCATTGTTTAAAAATCAGTTTATTAACATTAAAATTATTATATTATGGAAAATTTTATTTTTGACAATCTTGAAATTTGGTTTGTAACCGGTGCGCAATTACTTTATGGTGGCGATGCCGTGGTAAAAGTTGATGCCCATTCAAACGAAATTGTAAAAGGGCTTAATGCGTCGGGGAAATTGCCGGTACAGGTTTTGTACAAAGGCACGGCAAACTCGTCGGACGAAATTGCCGAAATTCTTCGCGCTGCCAACGACAGTAAATCTTGCGTAGGAGTTATCACTTGGATGCATACTTTTTCGCCTGCCAAAATGTGGATTCACGGCTTGCTGGATTACAAAAAACCGTTACTGCACTTGCATACTCAATATAATGCCGAAATTCCTTGGAACGAAATTGATATGGATTTTATGAATCTGAATCAGTCTGCTCATGGCGACCGCGAGTTTGGGCACATTACCGCTCGCCTGCGCAAAGCACGAAAAGTGGTTGTGGGATATTGGAAAGACGCGGCTACTCAGGCGAAAATCGCTACTTGGATGCGAGTTTGCGCCGCTTGGGCTGATTCGCAAAATATGCGCATAATTCGTTTTGGCGACAATATGAATAATGTGGCAGTAACCGATGGCGATAAAGTTGAAGCCGAAATTCGTTTTGGCTATCACGTTGATAATGCGCCAATTGCAAAACTTGTGTCGTATGTGGATGCAGTGAGCGAAACGGAAATTAACACTTTAATTGCTGAATACCAAAAACTTTACGATTTTGCTGATAATTGCAAGCCGGGAGCCGAAAATCATTGTTATGTGCGCGATGCTGCTGCTCAGGAAATTGGGTTGCGCCGTTTTCTCGAAGATAAAAAAGCAACAGCATTTACTACAAGTTTCGACGAACTTGCAGGAATGAAACAACTTATGGGTTTTGCCTCGCAACGTTTGATGGCTGAAGGTTACGGTTTTGGCGCCGAAGGCGACTGGAAAACTGCGGCTTTAGTGCGTACAATGTGGGTAATGGGGCAAGGTTTGCCGGGCGGACAATCGTTTCTCGAAGATTATACTCTGAATTTTGATGGCGATAATTCCACAATTTTGCAAGCGCATATGCTCGAAATTAATCCGCAAATTGCCGCCAAACGTCCTCGCATCGAAGTGCATTATCTCGGCATTGGCGATTCCGGAACTTGCGCTCGCCTTGTGTTTCAGGGACATACAGGCGACGGAGTGGCTGCTACTGTTGTAGATATGGGCAATCGCTTTCGTATGATTGTGAACAAAGTAGATGTTAAAAATACTAAGGATTTACCTCGTCTGCCGGTTGCATGTGCGTTGTGGAAACCGCTTCCAAACTTTGAAATTGGTGCCGGAGCGTGGATTTTGGGCGGAGGCACTCATCATTCGAGTTTCTCGTATGCTTTGAACGAAGAACATCTTGAAGATTTTGCTGAAATCGCTGATATTGAACTGCTTAAAATTGACGAAAATACTACAATCGATAAATTTAAGTTTGAATTAAAAGTAAACGAAGTATATTATCTGCTTAATAAAGCATTGAAATAATTGAAATTTTTGCTTAACCCTAACAGGGTTTTAAACCCTGTTAGAGTTATTCCAAAAAACCTAAAAAAAAATGAAACGAGCAATTTTCCCCGGCACTTTCGACCCCTTTACAATAGGACATTATACTATTGTTCAGAGGGGTTTAAAAGTTTTTGACGAAATTATTATCGGCATTGGCGTTAATCAGTTAAAAAAAACTTTACTTACTGTTGAGCAACGTCTTGATATTATCAATCAGACATTTGCAGACGAAAAGCGTGTGAAAATTGAAGTTTACGACTGCTTGACTGTGGATTTTGCTAAAAAAGTAGAGGCTGATTTTATTCTTAGAGGTTTGCGCACTGTAAGCGATTTTGAGTATGAGCGGACAATTGCCGACACAAACAGAATACTTACAGGCATCGAAACAATTATTCTTTTTACCGAAGCCGATTACGCGCATATATCTTCGACTATGGCTCGCGATTTGCTGTCGTATGGCAAAGATATTTCAGATTTTTTGCCGCCAAACGTTAAAAACATATCCATTAACAATTAGAGACACATTAAAACCACGAACAAAAAAAATAAAAATATGAAAAAAACTTATTTGATTATCAGTATTTTACTGTTGAGCGTTACAGTTTCGCAAGCCGACAATGCTCGTACTTTCCGCATTAGCAAAACAATGTCGCTGTTCAACGCCGTGTTTCGCGAACTTGAAATTAATTATGTCGATACGCTCGACTACGACGCAATGTTGAAAGTTGCAATCGACGGAATGTTGGACGAACTTGACCCGTACACCGTTTTTATGCCCGAAGAGGAAATGGACGATTTGCGTTTTATGACCACCGGCGAATATGGCGGAATTGGTGCGTTAATAATGAAAAATGGTAACGAAATTTGCGTTTCAGAGCCTTACGAGGGAATGCCTGCTCAGAAAAACGATGTGAGAGCCGGAGATGTTTTTCTCGAAATAAATGGTGAAAAAGTGGAAGGAATGACTGTTGGTCAAGTTAGTGCCTTATTGCGCGGAACTCCAAATACTGATGTGAAACTCAAACTTCGACGTTACGGCGAGAAAAAACCTGTTGTCAAAGAATTTAAACGAGAAAAAATTCAGATAAATTCAATAACTTATTCGGCGGTTGTTGCCCCAAAAACCGGTTATATTTTGTTAAACGATTTTACCGACAATTCGGCTTTGGAGTTTAAAAACGCTGTAAATGAGATGATTAAATCGGATGGAATAGAAAATTTAATTATTGATGTTAGAGAAAATGGTGGCGGTTTGGTAAACGAGGCGGTGCAAATTCTCGGATATTTTTTGCCAAAAGGCACAGAAGTAGTAAAAGTTATTGCAAAAAATCCGGCAGCCAATCATAGTTACAAAACGCCAACAGAGCCACTTTTCCCAAATATGAAATTGGCGGTGCTGGTAAATAACGGCTCGGCATCAGCATCCGAAATTCTTGCCGGTGCAATTCAGGATTTGGATAGAGGAACGATTATTGGCGAGCGCACATTTGGTAAGGGTTTGGTGCAGAATATCCGCCCGCTGGGTTATGGCGCAAATCTTAAAATAACTACCGCTAAATATTATATTCCAAGCGGGCGTTGCATCCAAGCCATTGATTATTCGCATCATAACGAAGATGGTAGCGTGGACAGAGTGCCGGATAGTTTGACTACCGAATTTAAAACAAAAAACGGTCGCATAGTGCGCGATGGCGGAGGAATTGAGCCCGATTTTTCGATAGAAGATGATGCGCGGCTGAATATTTCCTATTATCTATATGCTCAAAATATGTATTTTAATTTTGTAACTCAATATGTATCAGAACATTCAAAAGTTGAAACGCCTGATAAATTTGAATTGTCGGATGACATTTATAAAGAATTTACCGATTTTGTGAAAACTCAAAATTTCAAGTACGTTTCGCAAACGCAACGCTATTTCGACCGATTTTTTGAGATTGCTCAAGCGGAAGGTTTTGACGAAACGGCGAAAAGTGAATTAGACGATTTACGCAGCAAAATTCAACCGGATATTGAACGCGATTTAACGGCAAATCAAGTTGATGTAAAGGCATTGTTGAGTGTTGAAATTGTTAAACGATACTATTTCCAGCGCGGAGAAGTGCAATTTGCCCTTCGTAATGACAAACATCTAAAAATGGCAATAGAAAAGTTTTGAAATTGCAGACGTGGACTTGGGTAAGTTGTCAACATCTGGTTGATAAAATTTCACTATCTTCACATTTTTTAGAAATATATATTTAGCACAATGGAAATAGCAAATATCAATAATAAAAGTAATCAATTATTGCTTGGAATAGAGCAACTTATTGAACAAACGGGCAGAAATGTTGCCGTATATTTAAACACGGAAATCAGTCGCTTGTATTGGTCGATAGGCAATTATATTGTTACTGAACTTGGGTATGAGTTTTCTTCGGGGTATGGCACACAAATTCTCGCGACACTGTCGCAAGAATTGACCAGTAAATTTGGCAAAGGCTATACCTATTCAGCACTTAATCGGATGATAAAAGTGGCAGAAGCCTACGATGAAGAAATTTTCGCGACACTGTCGCGAAAATTGAGTTGGAGTCATTTTATCGAACTGATTTATATTGAAGATGCCACTAAGAGGCTGTTTTACCAACAAATGTGTATCGCCGAACGATGGAGTATTCGCACATTACGGCAGAAAGAAGATGCAATGCTTTTTGAACGGACAGCCATTGCTGCAACGCCCGAAGATGTTATTTTACAGGAATTGCAAAATGCAGATAACATAAATTTAAGTCCCGATTTGGTTTTTAAAAATACTTATGTTCTTGATTTCTTGGGATTAAGCGGATATTTTTCGGAGAAAGACCTCGAAGAAGCCATTCTTAATCAATTAGAAAAATTCATTTTGGAATTAGGGCAAGGTTTCGCTTTTTTGGAACGA
>JAITXR010000228.1 GCA_031284665.1 Paludibacter sp. | reverse complement strand
GAAGGAGTTTTTTATAACGGGCAGATTTTTGATGCTTATGTTTTTGTTGCAGACTTGATAAAATCGGCAAAAAAGCAAATCATTTTGTTGGATAATTATGTGGACGAAAGCGTTTTAGTCTTGTTGGCAAAACGAAATATAAATGTTGCGGCAACAATTTATACATCCAAAATTTCCGCTCAACTGCAACTTGATTTAGATAAACATAACTCCCAATATCCGCCACTTACAATTGAAGCAAAACAGAATATTCACGACCGTTTCCTATTGATAGACAACGGTTTGTATCATATCGGAGCGTCGCTTAAAGATTTGGGTAAAAAACTGTTTGCATTTTCAAAAATGGAACTATCGGCAACAGAATTGTTGAAAAACATAATATCTTAACTGTAAATAACGCGTTAAAAAAGGAATTAGCAAGTTTTTCAGTTGTCGCAAATTTTGCGACAACTGCTAATGACGGTAAAACTTATCAAGTTAATTACTATAATCTTGATATGATTTTATCAGTTGGTTATCGAGTGAAATCAAATCGTGGTATTCAGTTTCGTGCTTGGGCAAATCGGAAACATTTTACTCCCGATAGTTATCGGGAACATTATACATTTTACATTTTACATTACTTACATCGAGTTTCAGAATAAAATAATTAATAAATAAATAAAACAATGTTAAAAACTATTAAATTTTGGTTTTGGAATGCGCGCCCACATTCATTGCCGCAAAGTGTAATGCCTGCTGCTTTAGCGGTATTTTTGGCAGGGAAGGCGCAGGGAAGTGATTTTTCGCTGTGCTTGGGCGTGTTGGCTGTGTTGGGTGTGGCTTTTGCCCACTTGTCGCTCAATTTGTTTGACGACTATTTCGACTACAAAGTAAAAAAAACCGATTACCGCAATCATTTGGCGCACAGCGGAATACGTTCGCGTATGCATAAATGTGCGTATATTATTTCGGGGCAAGCCACTTTGCGCAATTTGCTGACGGCTTGCATCGTTAGCGGTGGAATTGCAGTGCTGGCGGGTGTTATCATCCTGTATTTCAGAGGCTCAACGGTGTTTTGGATTGCGGCAATTGCGGCATTTTTGGGCATTGAATATTCGGGTGCGCCGTTGCGCCTTTCGTACAAAGGTTTGGGCGAAGTGGTTATCGGGTTGCTGTTCGGAGTGCTGTCGATGGCGGGCGTGTATTACTCGGCTTGCGGGCGTTTGGATGGGGCGGTGCTGTTTGTGTCCGTACCTGTGGGTCTGTTGGTGGCGAACATTATTTACGTTCATTCAATAATGGATTTTGAGCCCGACAAAGCAGCTGGTAAAATGACTTTTGCAGGACTTTTGGGCAATAAAAAAGCGATGCTGGTGGCACTTGCATTGCTGTTGGTGATTTCATATCTGTCGATTATTGCAGGAATAATTTTTGGCTATCTGTCTGTATATTATCTTTTTACGCTATTATCTTTACCTTTGGCGGTGGAACTTTTCAGGTTGATGTATTGTTTTGTAACAAAGCCAGAACAAAAATTTGAGCCAAAAAAATGGTACGGACCGGTTGGAAATTGGGAACGACTGCAAGCCGCAGGCATCGATTGGTTTATGATACGTTGGCTGTTAGCGCGTAACTTGCTGACACTGTTTTGCTTGATAATAATAGGAGTGATTTTTATTAATGGTTAATGAAAAATGGTTAATGAAATAAAATCGGCGGAAATCTGCGTTTTATCTGTGTCATTTTCGTGCTTTTCTTTCTGGATTGCTTCCACGACAAGTCGGGACACGTCAGGGAATACCTTCGCAATGACGGTAACAATAACCACAATCCGTTTCTTAATCAGAGTAATCTTACAAATCATATTAAAATCATAGTTCAGACAAAAAAAACAATGACTTTTCAAACTCTATTCTCATATTGCCCTAAATGCGGCTCAAGGCATTTTGTTTTTAATAACGAAAAATCGAAGTGCTGCGCTGATTGCGGTTTTGTATATTATCTCAATCCATCGGCGGCAGTTGCGGCGTTTATTATGAATGACAAGGGCGAATTGCTTGTCTGCACACGCGCCAAAGAGCCTGCAAAAGGCACTTTCGACTTGCCGGGTGGTTTTTGCGATTTCGACGAAACTGCCGAACAAGCCCTGCACCGCGAAATTAACGAAGAACTTGGCGTTAATATTATTTCCGAAAAATATCTTTTCTCCCTGCCCAACAAGTACGAGTACTGTGGCTTGACTGTGCCGACTATCGACCTGTTTTATCTCTGCCAAATTGATACGCCCGACAAGATAAAACCTTCCGACGATGTGGCTTATGCTGAATTTATGCCGTTCGATGCAATAAATAGCGAAAAATTCGGTTTAATTTCTGTAAAGAATGCGATGGAGAAATTTACAATTGATAATTGATAATTAAGGGATACGGTGAACGGAACACGGTGAACGGAAGGGGATACACAGTCGCAGTATAAACTTGATAACTTCTTTAACTTCAACTTGATAACTTCAATTTTCATGAAACGCCTAAATTCAATCATATTTTTCGCCTTATTCGCCATTACTGCATTTGCGCAACAAACATTGCAGTACACCAACGGCGATGCTAATTTTGTGCAAGGAAAAGAGTTGTACGTACAGCGGCAATATTCGGCGTCGTACCGCTGCTTTGAGCAATATCTATCTACTGCCAATGCAGTTGATGCGGGGCAAAGGCAGGAGGCTGAGTTTTACCTCGCCGCCAATGCTTTCGAACTCAAACGCGACAATGCCGAGCAACTCCTCGCAGATTATTCGGCTGCCCATCCTTACAGCCCTTTCGACAATCAGACAAACTTTATGCTTGGCTCACTGGCGTTCGACAGTCGTAGTTATCGGACTGCGCTTGCATATTTTCGGCAGGTAAGTCAAAATGTGCTCGACAAGCGGCAAAATCTTGATTTCCGTTTTCGTATGGGTTATTGCCAAATCGAAACTGCCGACTGGCAACAGGCTGCATCAACTTTTAGTAAACTCAAAAACGAAGATACGCGATACAAAATTTCCGCCACCTATTATTATGCTTATGCGCAGTATTCGCTCAAAAAATACGGCGAGTCGTTAAGCGATTTCCTGAAAGTCGAAAATACCGACCTTTATCGCCAAATTGCACCTTATTATATTATTCAGATTTATTATTTTCAGAAAAAATACGACCTTGTAAACTCTTATGCCGAGCGTTTGCTGAAAGACAATCCCAAAAATCCCAATAATTTTGAAATTTATCGCATTCTTGGCGAAATAGCATACGAAAAGGAAGATTACAGCAAAGCAATTCAGCAACTTAAACAGTACGAAACACTTGCGCCACAGCAAATGCGCAACGATTTTTATTTACTTGGAATGAGTAGTTACAAAACAAAAAATTATCCCGATGCGATAAAATATTTGTCGAAAACCACTACTCAAAAAGACGAAATTACCGAAAATGCTTATCTGCATCTTGGCAATTCGTACATTAAAATAGGCGACAAAACTAATGCCTCGATGGCTTATGAGGCTGCATTGCGTACGCATTTTAATCCGCAAGTGCGACAAGAGGCGTTGTTCAATTATGCACTTGCAAACTACGAAACTAATGCCACTTTCGGCACTTCGGTGAAAGCCTTCAACGATTTTATCAACGAATTTCCAAATTCACCAAAAGTTGAACAGGCGAAAAATTATATGGCAGAAGATTTTTTTACTACCAAAAATTACGAAGAGGCATACAATACGCTCCAAACAATCAAAAATCCTAATCGCCGCCTTGTGGAGGCTCGGCAATATTTGCTTTATCAACTTGGAGTACAGCAATTTCTGAATAATAATCAGACAAAAGCAATCGCAAATTTTACTCAGGCAATAGATATTTCGAGCATTACAAGTTACGCTGCCGAAAGTTTCTATTGGCGAGCCGAAAGTTATGCGCGCACAGGGCAAAACGACCTTAGTTTATCCGACCTTAAAGCATTTTTTGCCAATCAGAATGCCACAAAAAGCACAAATTATGCGGCTGCAAATTATTCAATTGCATATCTGTTTTTTCATCGCAAAAACTATTCCGAAGCGTTGAACTGGTTTGTGAAATACGTTCAGGTCGAAAAAAACAAAAAAGCAAACACTTATCCCGATGCACTAAACCGCGCCGGCGACTGCTCGTTTAATGCCCGCAATTTTACTGCCGCCGAAAACTATTATTCGCAGGCTGCCGCAGCAAGTCCTAATACAGGCGATTATGCCCAATTTCAATTAGCGTACATCGAAGGACTGAAAAATAATTATTCGCAAAAAATCAGCAAACTTAATCAATTGCTCAAAACTTATCCAAAATCGGAATATGCCGACGATGCTCTGTACGAAATAGGGCGGTCGTACATAATGCTCGACGACGATAACCACGCAATTGAAACATATACCCGCCTGGTTGCCGAGAAACCAAACAGTAATCTTGCTCCAAAAGCATCGCTCGAAAAAGGGATGATTTATTACAATCAAAAACAACTCGACAATGCTATTGCTACTTTTAAAACCGTAATTTCAAATTATTCGGGAAGTCAAGAGGCATATATGGCACTGCAAAGTCTGGAAGGGATTTATATCGAGAAAAACGATGTTGCCGCTTATCTGGCGTACACCAAAACTTTGAATATGAAAATTGGTAACAATTCGCTACAATATGCCGATTCAATTACTTACTTGGCTGCCGAAAAACAATATATAAATGCTGCATATTCGCAAGCGATTAGCGGATTTATCACCTACCTGAAAACCTATTGCACAGGCGGGCGTTACTGCACTTTGTCGCAATATTATCTTGCCGACAGTTATTACCGTTCGGGCGACAAAACGAATGCACTCGTGGCATTTCGCAGTTTGCTCAAAACCGGCTCAAATCAATATGTGAAAGAGGCAACTACGCGCTGTGCCGAAATTAGTTACGACCAAAAAGATTTTGCCGCTGCTCTCAATTATTTTGCGCAACTGAACGCAATGGCTGAATCGCAAGACGAAACAAATACTGCGCGACTTGGCATTTTACGTTGCAACTATTTTCTTGACGACCACCAAAAATCAATCGACATAGCAAGCGAAATTATTGCTGATACAAAATCAACAATCGACATACAATTGGAGGCACGTTACAACCGCGCAAAATCGTATATTGCTCTAAATAAGGCTAATAATGCTGTGGTAGATTTACAAATCACAGCCAGCAGTTCGCAAAACGAGCAGGCTGCCGAAGCAAAATATCTATTAGCACAAGTGTTTTTCGACGGTGGAAAATCCGACGATGCCGAAACTTTGGTAAAGGATTTTGCAAAAACCGGAACAGCATATCAGTATTGGCTTGCTCGCAGTTTTGTGTTGCTTGCCGATATTTATTCCAAACGTGGAGATAGTTTTCAGGCAAAACAATACTTGTTAAGTTTGCAAAACAACTATAAAGCGCAAGACGATATTAGCGAAATGATTACAACACGACTGCAAAAAATTGCGGAAAGTGAGAATAAAAATATCATTAATTGAGTGATTAATGATTAGTGATTAGTGATTAATTTCCTAAATTGGTAGTTTTTCAATATTTACTATTCACCTAATTACATAATTCACAAAATGAACATATAAAAAAAATTTGAAAATAATTATTAACTTCTTAATTAGTAGTTTTTTACTAATCACTATTTACTACTAACTATTCACTACTAACTTGCTTTACAAACTAAAAAAACAATGAAACCTCTTAAAGCCCTCATACTTATTATATTATTTTTGACAACCGCGTTGTTGAATGCCCAAGTTCCCGACCAAAGCGTAACGGTAACTCGCGATTATCAGCCTGCAATTCAGGATGCGGGGAAAATTTTGACAACCCCAAATGTGGTCGAAAACCAGAAAGAAAAACTGTCGGCAAATTACGAAGACAAAACCTTCCCCTTGCCGCTCGAACTTAACATCCAACCACTTGCGGCTGCCAAAGCGCATATCACAAATACCGAAAAACCCAACGACGCATATTTGCGCTTAGGACTGGGAAATTATTTTAATAATTTGCTCGATTTTGCATTGCCAATAGTGAAAACCGAAGACCTTAATATCGATTTTTCGATAAATCATTTTGCTACTTTTGGCAAAAAAATTCATTCGGACAGTAAGGCAAATTTAAATATCGACAAAAATTTTGATAAGTTCACAATTTTTGGTGGCGTAGGCGGTGGCTTTGAATATTTCAATTACTATGGTAATTTTTTTGATACACTTGCTAACAAAATCGGCATCGACACATCAGTAATTGCCAATAATTATTTTGATACCGACAAGCAAAAACTCACCCATTTTAATATTTATGCAGGCGTTCGCTCGTTGCCTTATGCCGAAGGTTGGCGTTACGATGGCGAGTTTCGATTTAATTTGCTAAATGCGGCGCAAGGAGTTTCGGAAAAAACATTTACAGTTCCGCTTATGTTAAGTTGGGTGCGCAAGGACGATTTTCGGGTGGGGATTGATGCCAAATTTCAATACCTTAATTATAATGTGTCCGATTCGGCATTGACAGGGGCTTTCCGCTCGTATGCAGTGCTGACGGCAAGCCCGTTTTTCATTATCGAACGCGAGCGTTGGAACGCAAAAGCAGGCGTTACAACAAGTTTTTCGTTTGGAAGGGGCAGATGGATTTCCGTAGCACCTGATGCAAATATAGAATTTTTTGCTGCACCAAAATTTTTGTCGCTATATGCAGTAGCAGGCGGTGGTTTAAAAGTCAATACGTTGAACGATGTGTATGCCGAAAACCGTTATCTATTGCCCAATATCCAACTTGCCGATACCTACACGCCGTTTGATATTGCAGCCGGTTTCAAGTTAAAACCAATCGCCGGTTTGCTGGTAGATGCCTACGTCGAATACCGATACACGCATAATCAATATTTCTATAAAAATGCCGTTGCCGACAGTGCATTTTTCTCAAATCGCTTTGATGTTGATTATTCAAAATCATCATTATTAAAAGCGGGAGCAAGACTCAATTACGATTATCGAAACAGATTTAATTTGCAAGCCAAATTTGCATACAATGCTTGGACTGCTTACGACATCGACAAAGCGTGGCATCTTCCTAAAATAGAGGCAGATATATATACTTCGTTGAAAATAACCGACGATTTAAGTATTACCGCCAGCGCGTTTTATAGAGGCGAACGAGATGCTAAAATTGGAGATAACACGTTGAAACTAAAAGCAATAACGGATGTTAACGTAGGCGCATCCTATTCATATTCAACATTGCTAAGTTTTTTTATCAAAGCGAATAATATTCTTAATGCTCAATATCAGGAACTTAATGGTTACGATGAGCAACGATTGAATTTTTTGTTGGGTGCAGTAGTATCTTTTTAGAAAAAAAGTTATATCTTTGCAGCCCATTTTAATAACCCAAAAAATTAAACGTATGAGTTTATTAAGTACAGTACTCGGGCAGTTTGATGAGCCTCAAAAGGTGCAAGCCAAGGGGGTTTATCCATACTTTCGTCCGATAGAATCAGACCAGGATACGGTAGTTCGTATCAATGGAAAACCTGTTTTAATGTTTGGTTCCAACAGTTATTTAGGATTGACCAACCACCCGCGCCTTAAAGAAGGAGCAATAAAAGCCATAGAAAAATACGGAACCGGATGTGCCGGCTCGCGATTTTTGAACGGCACATTAGATATTCACGTCGAACTCGAAGAACGTTTAGCACGTTTGGTAGGAAAAGAAGAAGCGTTGGTTTATGCCACAGGTTTCACTGCCAATTCGGGCGTTATTCCTTGTCTCGGAGGACGCGAAGATTATCTTATTTTTGACGAACTCGACCACGCTTCTATTGTCGAAGGAAAGCGTTTGTCTTTTGCTAAACAGTTGAAATACAAACACAACGACATGGAAGACTTGGAACGTTTGCTTTCAAAATGTGATTACGACAGAGTAAAAGTGATAGCGGTAGATGGCGTATTCAGTATGGAAGGCGACATTGCAAATTTGCCTGTAATTGCTGAGTTTGCAAAGAAATACAACGCTTCAATTTATGTGGATGAAGCCCATTCGCTCGGTGTTTTTGGCAAAACAGGTGCCGGTGTCTGCGAACATTTCGGGCTTGTTGACGATGTTGATATTATTATGGGTACTTTCAGCAAATCGCTTGGCACTATTGGCGGTTTTGTAGCATCCGATAAAAATATTATTAACTATTTGAAACACACTTCACGCACACTTATTTTCAGCGCATCAATTACTCCTGCATCCACCGGTTGTGTGCTTGCAGCGTTGGATGTAATGGCAGAAGAAACTTGGCGCAAAGACCAACTATGGGCAAACACCTATCGCGCATTAGATGGTTTCAAAAAGGCAGGTTTTGAAGTCGGACACAACGCTTGCACTCCGATTATTCCGCTTATGATTCGCGATAATGACAAAACTTTTATGCTTACGCGAATATTAATGGACGATGGAGTATTTGTCAATCCGGTAGTGTCGCCAGCAGTGCCGTCGCAGGACACAATGATTCGTTACTCACTAATGGCAACGCACACTTTTGAACAAATTGATGAATCAATAGACAAAATAACCAAAGCGGCTAAGGAATTACAAATTTTACCATAAGTTTCAATGTGCCAATTAAAACGGTACAAGGTGAAAGGTGAACGAAAAGACCAGTAATTTGGAAAAACTCCACTATTTAAAGGCGGATAGATAGATTTACCCTAACAGAGTTTAAAATCCTGTTAGGGTTAGTTTTGTAGTTAATGTGCTAATGAAAACTGTACAAGGTAAACGAAAGACTACTTAACCATTTATCATTAACAATTAACCATTAATATTGCTTCTGACTTTTGTTAAAAACTCCTTCATTTTTACAGTATCTTTTTTGTCAATAATGGTCATAAGATTAGCCAATTCGCTGCGAATTTTTTCGATTTGTTCGAGCGTATTTGGGTTAAAAAGAATTTCCGAAAGCAAATAATCGTCTTCCGAAAGCAAACCTTTAGCAATATCGAGATGCCGTTTGAAAGTAGTTCCCGGTGCTTCGATAGCCTTCATTACCGAGGC
>JAITXR010000195.1 GCA_031284665.1 Paludibacter sp. | reverse complement strand
GTTGTAGGCTCTGCAAACTTTGATGTACGAAGTTTTGACCAAAATTTTGAAATTAATGCTTTTATTTATGGTAAACATACTGCGGATAAATTCCTGAATATGTTTGAAAACGATTTGCTATTTTGCAGCGAAATAAAACTCGACGAATGGCAACATCGCTCGTGGCGCACAAAATTTTCGGAATCGGCAGCGCGTTTGCTAAGTAATTTGATGTAATAATTTTTTCTATATATATTTAAGGTATAATCTAAAACAAAACAAATTATGATAAAAAATCAACGCATAGAATTTATTGATGTTCTGAAAGGATTTGCAATATTTCTCGTTGTCTGGGGACATTCAATCCAAAACTGTAGCCCTACGATTAGATTTTTCGACAATCCTGTATTTGCCGGTATTTATTCGTTCCACATGCCTATATTTTTTCTTGTGAGCGGTTTTTTCTTTTCGTCATCGCTCAAACTTGGGGCAAAAGATTTTCTTGTAAAAAAATTTGTACAATTAATTTTACCGTGTATTGTATGGCAAATTTTCTATTACGCTATGTTTTATGTCGAAGCATATACAACTCACGACCAAACATTTTTAGATGCCGGGCTTGCGCATTTATGGGGTATAATCAATCCATATTGCTTTCAAATGTGGTTTTTGCGCGACTTATTTGTAAGTTATGTGCTTGCTTATTTTGCACTAAAACTACTCAAGAAATACCATATAGCAGCAGTATTAAGCATTTTAATAGTTTGCATTGCACCATTTCTGACTGAGTTTCAACGATTTTTGTTCCCGTTTTTTTGGGTTGGAATTTTATTAAGCAATAAGCAGCAAATATTTTTCAAACACGTGAAAACTATTACCATCGTAGTTGGTATGCTCTGGGCAGTTAGTTTGTTGTTTTGGAACGGACATTATACAATTTACGAAACAGATTTTCAAAAATTATTCGACATCCGACATCTCAATTTTGATTTTACCAATATCGGCATTATAACTTTTCGCTTTTTTATAGGGCTTTTTGGCAGTATGTTTTGGTTTGGCATTTTTGCAATTATTTACCGAAAAAACAGTTTATATAATGTACTTGGGAAAGTCGGGAAACGAACTTTGGCAATATATCTTTTATCCAACTATATGTTTCGTTTTTGCATCGAATCAATAATTGATTTTTCGAGTTTTAACCAATGGATATACACTTTGATATTAACTCCTTTGTTTGCAATTATTTTAACCGCAGTCTGTATGTTGATAATCGCGGCTGTACAAAAAAATTCAAAATTGGATTTGTTCTTTTTTGGAAATAAAAGAAAAAAAATAACTCCAACATTATGAACAAAAACACAATCGCTGTCGTTTTTGTGCTGTTTATAACGGCATTAAACATCGCTTCGCAACCGACGACAGGTTATTATCACGCCCTAATTGATTAAATTCATCGTTTGCAAACTAAATTCCTTTTGTAGGAATTTAGTTTTTTAATTTTTTTTTTGCATCTTTGTCGTTTGAAAAATTACTGTTTAATAGTTTGTATTACAAAAATCAGTGAATTTTTTTTAACTGTAAAGTATTGCAAGTATTTATTTTACAACACCTTGCTCCTTTTTTAATAAGTAATCGTGGATATTATAAGGTATAATCTAAAACAAAACAAATATGATAAAAAATCAACGCATAGAATTTATCGATGCTCTAAAAGGATTTGCAATATTGCTTGCTGTATGGGGACATTCACTCCAATGCTGTAGTTCCACAATTAGATTTTTCGACAATCCTGTATTTGTAGGTATTTATTCGTTTCACATGCCAATATTCTTTGTTGTGAGCGGTTTTTTCTTTTCCTCATCGCTCAAACTCGGGGTAAAAGATTTTCTTGTAAAAAAATTTGTACAATTAATTTTACCGTGTATCGTATGGCAAATTATTTATTATATAGCAGTCTTTATTGAGGCTTTAGCAACACATAACGAAGCGTTTTTAAGCGGCGGCTTAATGCATCTATGGGGTATAATCAATCCTTATTGTTTCCCATGGTTTTTACGCGAAATATTTGTAAGTTATGTGCTTGCTTATTTTGCACTAAAACTACTCAAGAAATACCATATAGCAGCAATATTAAGCATTTTAATAGTTTGCATCGCACCATTTCTGACTGAGTTTCAACGATTTTTGTTTCCATTTTTTTGGGTTGGAATTTTATTAAACAATAAGCAGCAGATATTTTTCAAACACGTAAAGATTATTAGTATTGTGACTGGTCTGCTCTGGGCAGTTAGTTTGTTGTTTTGGAACGGACATTATACAATTTACGAAACAGATTTTCAAAAATTATTCGACATACGACATCTCAATTTTGATTTTACCAATATCGGCATTATAACTTTTCGCTTTTTTATAGGGCTTTTCGGCAGTATGTTTTGGTTTGGCATTTTTGCAATTATTTACCGAAAAAACCGTTTATATAATATACTTGGGAAAATCGGGAAACGAACTTTGGCAATATATCTTTTATCCGGATATATGTTTCGTTTTTGTATCGAATCAATAATTGACTTTTCTGGTTTTAACCAATGGATATACACTTTGATATTAACTCCTTTGTTTTCAATTATTTTAACCGCAGTCTGTATGTTGATAATCGGGGCTGTACAAAAAAATTCAAAATTAGATTTGTTACTTTTTGGAAATCAAAGAAAAAAATAACTCCAACATTATGAACAAAAACACCAAAAACAAACTCGCTGTTGTTTTAGTGCTGTTTATAACGACATTAAATATCGTTTCGCAACCGACGACAGGTTATTATCACGATTTGGACGGAAAAAACACATCGTCATTAAAAACAGCATTATATACTTGCATATCAACACATACAGCGTTGAGTTACGGCGACTTATGGGATGCATTCAGAGAAACCGACCGTAGAGCCGACGGAAAAGTATGGGATATTTACTCAAGTGCTACAAATTACACTTTTGGAACAAATCAGTGTGGAAATTACAGTGGCGAAGGCAGTTGCTACAATCGCGAACACTCTTTTCCGAAAAGTTGGTTTGACGATGCCTCACCAATGTACACCGACCTTTTTCATCTTTATCCTTCGGATGGATATGTAAACGGCAGGCGAAGCAATTATCCTTTTGGCGAAGTGGGAAGTATTACTTATCAATCGTCAGGTGGCTATTGCAAACTCGGAAATGCCTCATCTACACTCGGTTACAATGGGACTGTTTTTGAGCCGGCAGACGAATACAAAGGCGATTTGGCACGAACATATTTTTATATGGTAACGAGTTACGAAAATGTTGTTGCCGGTTGGTATTCAAATTCCGAAGCCAGACCAACACTTAATGGAACAACATATCCTGCTTTCAATCAATGGGTTATCACAATGTTGCTAAATTGGAGCAGACAAGACCCCGTGAGTCAGAAAGAAATTAATCGAAATAATGCAGTCGAGCAATGGCAAAACAATCGTAATCCATTTATTGATTTTGCCGGTATTGAAGAATATATTTGGGGAAATAAAAAGTCGGAACTATTCTCAATGTCAAGCACTTCGACTTATTTCACGACAAACGACAATCTGAAAATTTATTCGACCGAAGGTAATATTTTTGTTGAAAATTGCGCTGACAACACAATTATTTATTTATACGATTATACAGGAACTTTGCTCAAAACCGAAACCGCAAATTCAAATTTGATAAAAATTCCCATTCAGCCGCATCGCTTTATAATTGTAAAAGCGGAAAATAAAGTTATGAAAATACTAACACAATAAAATGTAGGAATTAAGAAATGCCGGAATAATGATTAATGGTTAATGATAAATGGTTAATAAGAAAATCTGCGAAAATCTTTATAATGCACGATAAATCGGAATAAACTATGCTAAAAAAGTCATTAAACTTTGTTAAATATTCTATCAGCAATAATCATTACTAATTTCTTATTGTAACTTTGTGGCATTAACAGATAAATTCTTTTGGGATATGCAAAAAAGGAATACAAAAACTAAGCAATTGGTAATGAACGTTTTAGAAAATTCAAACGCCGCACTTTGCCACGAAGATTTTGAGAAACAACTTGCCGGAAGTATCGATAGAGTAACGATTTATCGTATTCTACAAGGCTTTTGCGAAGATGGGAAAACACATAAAATCGTAGGCGATGATGGAAAAACTTATTACGCGCTTTGTTGCGATTGTGCGGCTGGCGAACATCACAACTATCATCCTCATTTTCACTGCCTTAAATGCGACACGATTACTTGTGTCGAAACTCCTATCGCTGAACAGCCTCTTCCCGCTGGATACAATATTTCGTCTATTGCCTCGCTAATTTCCGGATATTGTTCAAAATGTAATAATTCGCTGACAATCTGCATTTTACTGTTTTGCTTTATTGCATTCCAAACTGCTATTTCGGCACAGGACAGCATTGCCGATGCGCAAAACCACAAATTGCAAGAAATTGTAGTCTCGGAATACAGTTCGCGTTTACAGCGCGAAAATGTCTGGAAAGTTGAAAAACTAAATCTTCAAAACCCAAGCGTTTCGGGGCTTTCGTTGACCGAAAAACTTTCGAGCATTGCCGGTATTGACAATTTCAGTACAGGCTCCGGTATTGGCAAACCCGCTATACGCGGGCTGAGTGGCAACCGAATTGCAGTTTTTTCGCAGGGCGTGAGAATCGAAAATCAGCAATGGGGCGACGAACACGGCTTGGGAATTGAGTTTGAAAGGACAAAAAATAATGGTAGATGCGGCAGTAAATAATATCTTTAACGAGAAATATTTCGACCATTTGTCGCGCTACAAAAACGAAGGGATTTTGAATATGGGGCGAAATTTTGTTATAAAAATAAGTTATTTTC
>JAITXR010000160.1 GCA_031284665.1 Paludibacter sp. | reverse complement strand
GTCTAACTTGCGCAATATCTCCGTATCTTTTATATCTCCGTTTTCATCCACAACAAAACGCACAATTACACGTCCTTCAACGCATCCGTGGTCAAATTGTGGGTATTTTGCGTTTCTATATAAAAAAGTAATCAGAGAATCTGCGCCACCGGGGAAAGTCGGCATTTGCTCTACAATATTATAGATATTATTTTGTTCAGATTTAATTTCGTCGTGTTCTTGCGCTGTAGCCGAATTTATACAGCCAAAAAATACAGTTGCCGAAAAAATCGCAATAAATGTGTTTTTAAGTGTTTTCATTGTTTTATTTGATTTTTAATTCATAATTGACTTATATATAGTCTATGTACTTTAATAATTAGTTTTTGAAAAAATCAATTTTTAAACCACTACCGAAGTTCCTTTAAATTCTGTCAAAGACTCGGAGCAAAATTATAGTTTTTTTTTTGTATTTTTCATAAAAATACCTAATATTTTGAGTATATTTATATCCGACAGTTCTAAAAATTACCTTTCTATAAATCAGCCTTATAAGTTTTTCAATAAATTTTGTCTGTTTGCGAAAAAAAAATGTTTTATTATTTTGATATTCAAATCATTATGCGTATCTTTGCAGGATAATTTAACACCCAAAAATTTGCAAAAAAGGCTATATCAACAAGCCACTTACGGAAAAACAAAAAAAGGAAAACAGCGAAAAATCATGTTTCCGCTCGCGCGTGGAACACGTTTTTGGATTTATCGAAAACGCTATGAAATGTGCAAACAAAATAATCGACTTACTCAATCTAACTTACAACTTTTACCGTTACGAACAGATTATTCGACCAAATTGGATACTTATGAAAAAGCAGCAAGTTAAAGTTAAATATGTGATAAACAGATAGATAAATATACGTAAATTCTAATTTCACAACCTTTATGCATAGTTCTCCACTAAAAAAAATTCTCGTTGTAGATGACGAGCCGGTAATTTGCGAAGTGCTTGAGTTCAATCTTGCCAACGAAGGTTTCGACATTACTTGCGCCCATTCGGCTGAAGAAGCGTTGGGAAAACTCACGCCCGACTATTCGCTTATCCTCTTGGATGTGATGATGGGCGGAATGTCGGGCTACAAGTTGACCGAAAGATTACGGCAACAAAAGAATCAAATTCCCGTTATTTTTCTGACGGCTAAAGATACAGAAAATGATATGTTGACCGGTTTTTCGGTTGGTGGCGACGATTATATTTCCAAACCATTTTCGGTAAAAGAAGTGATTGCCCGCGTAAAAGCAGTGTTGAAACGGACGGACAATACAGACGATAATACAAAGCACAAACTTATTTTTGACGATGTGGTTATCAATCTCGAATTGAAGGAACTGACTATCGGCACTAACAAAATCCTGCTTACCAAAACCGAATTTGAATTAATAGTAATGCTTGCCCAAAATCCGGAACGAATTTATTCGCGCGAGGAAATCATCGACCGTGTCTGGCAGCAAACACCCTATATCACTGAGCGAACGGTAGATGTGCATATCACCCGCTTACGTAAAAAATTAGGCGACCGCGCTTCACTCATTTCAAATCGCGCAGGGTTTGGGTACCGATTTAATAGTTGAGAGTGGAGAGGGGAGAGTGATTAACGATAAGTGATTAGTGATTAACATCCTATTTAGTAGTTTTGCACTATTTACTATAAACTATAAACTAAAAATCATGAACTACAAACAAAAATTATTTCTATACTTTTTTGTGATTTTCGCATTGTTCACCATCGGGATTTATTTATTCGAACAATCGCGCGAAAGAGAACACAAAACCGACGCATTGGAAGAAAAATTAGACGTTTATGCCAATATAGTCAATGCCATTTTAGTGGATAGTGGAGGATTGAGTGGCGTTACATTCCCTCCTTTGGAGGGACTTGGGGATGCTTTTCCTGAAAATCTTCGTGTAACTTTAATCAATCTGCAAGGTAATGTCCTGTACGATAATGAGATTGAGGAAACTGCGCAAATGGAAAATCACGCACAACGTCCGGAAATAAAAGCCGCCCGTACGAAAGGTAAAGGCAGCGACATTCGCGTTTCCTCGTCGAACGAAAAAGAGTATTTGTACTATGCTAAACAGTTCAACGACAGGTATATCCGCGTCGCTTTGCCATACGACATTCAGTTGCGGCATTTCTTGCAGCCCGACAATCTTTTCCTTTATTTTATCATCACCTTTTTTGTGCTTATGTTGCTGCTTATTAATTGGGTAGCCGGTAGATTTAGCAAATCCATCAAGCAGTTACGAGATTTTGCTTATTTAATGGAAAATGAAACGCAGGAAGTTAAAGGTGAAAAGCACGAAAGCACGAAAACACGAAAATCCGGCATATTCCCTTCGCCCCTTCATCCTTTCGCCCCTTCGTCCATTAATTCTCAATTCCACAAGGATGAATTGGGCGAAATAGGTAAAAAAATTGCAGAAAATTATTTGCAATTAACAGAAAACAAAAAAGAAATAGCCCTCGAACGCGAAAAATTATTGCAACACGTTCACAGTTCTGACGAAGGTTTGTGCTTTTTTGCTGCCGACAAAACCGTTGAATTTTACAATGGCTTGTTTATTCAAGACCTGAACAGCATTACCGACGAAACAGATAGCAATCCACTGAATGTATTTACGGATAATGCATTTGAAAAAATCGCATCATTCATTGCAAATACTGAAAAAACAGACAGTTATTTTGAAACGCAAATTACTAAACAAGGGCGAGATTTCGTTGTCAGAGTAAATATGTTTGATGATAAAAGTTTTGAAATCAGCATCAACGACATTACCAAACAGGAAAAAACGCGCCGCATAAAACAGGAAATAACCGGAAATATTACCCACGAACTGCGCACTCCCGTAACCGGTATTCGCGGCTGCTTGGAAACCATTCTGGAACATCCATTAGACCCTGAAAAAAAGCAATATTTTATCCAAAGTGCGTACAACCAAGTGCTGGTACTTTCTGAATTAATACAGGATATGAGCCTGATTACCAAGATAGAAGAAGCACCGCAATCGTTCAGATTAGAAACAGTGGATTTGGGCGATTTGCTCACAAACTTAAAAAGCGATATGGAAATTCTTTTGCAGGAAAAAAGTATCAAAATGGAATGGAAGCCGAACGAAAAGATAGTAATTCAAGGCAATCGGAATTTGCTGTACTCCATTTTTCGCAACCTTACCGACAATGCCATCCGATATGCCGGCACGAATGTAAATATATTGATAAAAAAGTACAACGAAGATAAAGATTTCTACTATTTTTCGTATTCCGACAGTGGCGTTGGCATCCCCGATGAGCAACATTTGAGCCGTTTATTTGAACGTTTTTACCGCATCAACGAAGGCAGAACAAGGGACACAGGCGGGTCGGGCTTGGGATTATCCATCGTCAAAAATGCCATTGCATTCCACAAAGGCACAATAGTAGCCAAAAACCGAGCCGGTGGCGGATTGGAATTTTTATTTACTTTGAAAAAACA
>JAITXR010000155.1 GCA_031284665.1 Paludibacter sp. | reverse complement strand
TATGCATTAAGTCCGCATACAAAAAATCCACATTCGCTTGATTCGTGGGCGTTTTATTTTCAAAATGCAGCAGGAAATCGCGATGTACTAAAAGTGGAAATTAATTATTCGATGCGAGAGCATATTTTCCCAACAGAAAAACGAAAAATCAAATCAGAGATATTAAACGCTGATTTTCAGATAAATACGCTTGCAGAAATTGAATTGTTCGGTAGCAAAATTAAAGCACTCATCGAACGTGCCGCAGCGCGCGATTTGTACGATGTACATAATATCATCAATCACAATGCCGTAAATTCTGATAACAAAGAACTTTTGCGCAAAATAATTATATTTTATTTAACTGTGGGTGGGAAAAATGAAATAATTTTGCCTTTCACTTTTGAAAATATCAATAAATTGAAATTTCCGAAAATACGTTCAACACTTGTTCCTGTTTTGCGAAAATCCGAAAATTTTGATTTTGAAACAGCAAAAACAGAAGTAATAAATTTTCTTGCAGATTTAATGAAACTGCCGAAAAATGAAATAGATTTTATAAAAAAATTCGAGCAGGGGATTTATCAACCGGAATTGCTTTTTGATGATGCACAAATCATTGCTCGAATAAAAGAACATCCAATGGCAATTTGGCGAACAAAAAATATAAAATAAAACTTATATGTTTCTATGACACAATCATTTATAAAAGCAATATCATATTATCTGCCGGAAAAAATACTTACAAACGAAGAACTTGTAACTGAATTCCCGGAATGGTCGGTGGCAAAAATTGCCAAAAAAGTTGGTGTAAATCAGCGACATATTGCCGCCCAAAACGAAACTGCTACAGATATGGCTGTGTGTGCCGCCGAAAAACTTTTCTCCGAACAGCATATTGACCGCCAAACTGTTGATTTTGTGTTGCTTTGCACACAAAGTCCCGATTATTTTTTGCCCACTTCGGCGTGTATTATTCAGGATAAATTGGGGTTGCCCACTTCGTGCGGAGCATTGGATTTTAATCTCGGTTGTTCGGGTTATGTGTATGGTTTGTCGCTGGCAAAAGGATTAATTGCGGGCAATATTGCAAAAAATGTGTTGCTCCTTACTTCCGAAACTTATTCAAAACACTTGCATCCGCAAGACAAAGGCAACCGCACTATTTTTGGCGATGCGGCAACGGCAACTTTAATTTCCGACGAAGGTTTTGCTAAAATCGGCAATTTTGCTCTGGGAACAAATGGACAAGGTGCTGAAAATCTGATTGTTAAAACAGGGGGATTGCGTTGCGCCAACAAAGCAAACGATTTGCATTTCGACGAAAACGGCAATCCGCACTCTTCGGATTTTTTGTATATGAATGGCTCGGAAATATTTAATTTTACAATAGATATTATTCCGCAATTGCTTGAAAATGTGCTGCTTAAAAACGAATTACAACAAGATGATATTTCGCTTTTTGTTTTTCATCAAGCGAATGCCTATATGTTAAATTATCTACGCGATTGGCTGGAAATTGATGAAACACGATTTTACAATTATTTATCGCAAGTGGGCAATACCGTTTCAAATACTATTCCGATTTGTCTGTATCACGCAAAACAGGAAAATCGCCTTGCCGAAAACGTTTTGATTGCCGGTTTTGGCGTGGGATATTCGTGGGGTGCTACAATATTAAATATAATAAACTAAAACGAATGCTTTTTAACTCACTCACATTTGCCATTTTTCTACCGATAGTGTTTTTGCTCTATTGGTTTGTGTTTCATCGCAATATGCGACTGCAAAATCTGTTTGTGGTCGTGGCAAGTTATGTTTTTTACGGCTGGTGGGATTGGCGTTTTCTGTTTTTGATTATTTTCACCACCGCCTGTAGTTACGAAAGTGGACTGCTCACTAAACAATATTCTATCCAAAAAAATGGAATTTCAAAAACAAAATTTGTCCTTACCGCTAATATTATTATTAATCTTGCAATTCTCGGATTGTTCAAATATTACAACTTTTTTGTCGAAAGTTTTGTGGATATGTTTGCTGTATGGGGCGTTGCGCTGCAATCTAAAACGCTGAATATCATTTTGCCGGTTGGAATTTCGTTTTACACTTTTCAGGCGTTAAGTTATTCAATCGATGTCTATAAAAAGAAAATTGACGCCACTCGCGATATTACTGCTTTTGCCGCCTATATCGGATTTTTTCCGCTGCTCGTTGCCGGACCTATCGAGCGAGCAACTAATCTGCTGCCACAATTTCTGAAACCACGTACTTTCGACTACAACACTGCTGCCGACGGGATGCGACAAATTCTTTGGGGCTTGTTCAAAAAAATTGTGATTGCCGACAACTGTGCAGTGTTTGTAAATCAAGTTTTCGATTCGTATCAAATTCAATCAGGTAGCACTTTGCTGGTGGCTGCGGTGCTGTTTACTTTTCAAATTTACGGCGATTTTTCGGGCTATTCGGATATTGCCATCGGCGTGTCGCGACTGTTTGGCATTTCGGCTATTCGAAATTTTAACTTCCCGTATTTTTCGCGCGACATTGCTGAATTTTGGCGGCGATGGCACATTTCGCTCACTACTTGGTTTCGCGATTATGTTTATATTCCGCTGGGTGGCAGCCGAGTTCCGAAGTGGAAAGTTGTGCGCAATACTTTTGTAATATTCTTAGTATCAGGATTTTGGCACGGTGCTAATTGGACATATATTTCGTGGGGAGCATTTCACGCCGTTTTGTTTTTGCCATTGATTTTGCTGAATAAAAATCGAAAATACACAAATTCAGTTGCCGAAGGAAAATTATTGCCGAGCGTCAAAGAATTTTCTCAAATGGCATTAACTTTTCTGCTTGTGGCAATAGGATGGATTATTTTCCGTGCCGACACAATCAGCGATGCGCTGAAATATATCGGGAAAATTTTTTCAACGTCTCTTTTTTCATTGCCACATATTCCGGGCACAATACTCGACAGTTATTTGCCCAAAACCGATTATTTTCTCGTTCTGGCAGCCATTCCTTTAATGATTGTGGTGGAATGGCTAATGCGCAATAAACAACATGGTTTGCAACTCGATTCGATAAAATCAACTGCGGTCAAATGGCTGATATACTTAGTATTACTGTTTTTGATTTGGACTTCGGGCGGTGTAGCCGGAGCATTTATATATTTTCAATTTTAAAAAATAAAAAATGTAACCACAAACCACACAACCCTCGCGAACAAAAGAAAAAAAACGTTCGGAATGTTAGCGGAGTTCGTGGTAAAATAAAAAAAAATGAAAAGATTTTTAATAAAAATAATAATATTCTTGGTTTTGACAGCCATATTGGGCTTGGCTCTCGACCGCATTGTAATTGCCGGTTTGAAAAAAACTCAGGTTGGCAGTTTTCAAACGTGGTCGGATATTTTTGCGTCAAAAATCAATGCCGATGTGCTGATTATTGGCTCGTCGCGGGCAAGTCGCCATATTTCGACGGCAATAATTGACTCAACTTTGCAAGTCAATTCCTACAATTTAGGTGGCGATAGTTACTATTTTTATATGCAACATCTTCGCTACGATGTTTATCGTTCGTATAATACAAAACCGCGCCTGATTGTTCAATGTGCTGATTTAATGACTTTTGCAAAATCGCCAACTACATTTTTTACACAATACACGCCTTATATTTCCGACAGTACATTAAATTCACGCCTTGCCTCGGCAGGCTTTGATGTTCAACGCCTGCAAACACCGATTTACAGATTTTATTCGCAAATCAGCACAATAAAACTTGGAATGTTCAATGCCTTTAATTTTAATTATAACCCGCCCGCCGAGCAGTCATACAAAGGATATTTGCCAATCGACAAGCAATGGGACGGCAATGCTTTTCTCGAACTACTTAAAAAGGACAGCATAAATACTTTGGGTTTTGACAGGCAAGAAGTGTTTCAGGAATTTGACGACTATCTCCGCCAATGTTCGCTCGACAGTATAAAAATTGTGCTGGTTTTCACACCTTTATATCGTTCGGCTTTCGACCATTCGAGAGGCAAAGACCAAATTATGAAAAATATTTACGATATGTCGGAAAAATACAAAATACCTTTTTTGGACTATTCGGGTGACACGCTTTGCTACAACGAAAAATATTTTTACAACGCCATTCACCTCAATACACTTGGCGCCGAAATTTTTTCGCACAAACTTGCAAATGATATTAACGAATTAAAATTATTAGACGAATAAATTATGCAAAGAAAAATTCTTAAAAAAATAATTTCTATTCGGCGAAAATTCGTTGCCAACAAATCTAATGTTAAAATTACATTTGCCGTATATCGTATATTCGCACGGTCGCCAAAACCAACAAACAAACTTGCTGCGGTGCTTATTACCAATCAAGCGTGCAGTAACGGAGGCATTGTGGATAGATTCAAAACTATGGTTTCGATGTATCAATTTGCAAAAAACCAAAATATTCCTTTTCGTATTTTGCATACTTTCCCTTATAATTTAAGCGATTTTTTGCTGCCAAACGTTTATAATTGGATTCCCGAAAATAACGAAATCAGTCTGAATATCAAAGATGTAAAGCTGTATTTTAATTCGTATTGGAATTTTTCGCCGGTCGAAAATCTGCTGTCTTTTTGCCACACTCACAAACAAATTCACGCTTATTTTCAGTTGGATTTTACCGACCGCCTCAACCAAATATTTGAAACACACGACAGTTGGGGTGATTTGTTTCAAGAACTTTTTCGCCCTACCGGCGAATTGGCTAATTTGATAAATTTTCACAAACAACAAATCGGCAAAGCGTATATTGCGCTGCATTTCAGATTTATGGGGCTATTGGGCGATTTTAAGGATGTGCGAAGTCATTCGGCATCAAATACTGACGAAATAAAAAATAAATGCATCGAGCAGATACAAAAAACGGTCGCTAAATTTCCCGAAAACGCTATATATGTGGCTTCTGACAGTCCTTCGTTTAACAGCCAAGCAGCAAAAATCACAAATGTATATGCGCTCGAAGGTGAAATTTCGCACATCGCAACCGGCACTAACGAAAAGCACGAAACATATCTGCGGAATTTTCTTGATTTTTTTATGCTCGCCGAAAGTCAAAAAGTCTATTCAATCGGCACAAGCGATATGTATATGGGTGGAAATTTTTCGCGTTACGCTGCCAAAATTCACAATATTGATTTTGAAAAAATTTATTTATAACACAAAATGCTGAAAATCTCATATATTATTCCTTGTTATAATGGCGAACGCTATATTGCTGATTGTCTGGACAATATATTGTCGCAAAATTTACCCGAAAGCGATTACGAGATTGTGTGCGTAAACGACTGCTCAACCGACCTGACTGCCGACATAATTACGCAATTCCGGCAAAAGCACCAAAATATCGTACTTGTGCAACACAGCGAAAATAAGCGCCAAGGTGGTGCAAAAAACACCGGAATTCGCAGTGCTCGTGGCGAGTACCTTGTGTTTATTGACCAAGACGACCAACTCGGAAATCTTAATACCGCCGAAATTTATCAAAACGTAAAAAATGCTGAATTGGATGTGGCGGCATTCAAATTTTTGGTCGAATTGCAAGCAAAACGTTGGTACGAAAAAGGAACATTGGACTCCGAAAGCCCAATAATGACAGGCAAAGAGTATTGCGAACAACACGCCACACCCGAAATATCGTTTGCGCCTTGGTCGTATTGGTACAGACGCGAATATTTATTAAAACTTAATCGATGGTTTGCCGAAAAAGTAATGTGGGAAGATGCCGACTGGGTGGCGCAAGCAGTGTTTTTTGCCGAAAAAATAAAATTTTTCCCAATTGTTGTTTATCGTTGGGCTTATAACCATATATCTATCTCACATACAATCGATTATCGTACTTTGGCTGATATGATTTTAATGGGTTGGCGCAAATTCTATTTTGCAAACGAAATTGAACAAACAAGTCCTGTTTTTTCACAAATTATGAAATCCGACGGACTTTATAACGGCGCTTGCATAAAAAATATTTGGAAATTAGACAGTAATGCTGTAAAACTGTTTTATTTACGGATAAAAACAGTTAATTCTACCGAACAATATATCGGTTCGATGCGTGCCATAATAAAGTTTTTATACCGTAATAATCGATTTGTTTGCTCTGCAATTAAAATAACGACACCAATTATTAACTTTTTACGTTTTTTTAAGAGAAATGTTAATGGAAATTCCTAAAAAACGTGAAATTCGCAAAAGTAGAATGTCGTGTGATTATAAATTGTTGATAACAAGCAATTTAATTGATAATCAATAATTGTTTATCCACAATATTACTTCAATAATACTGTATCACAAATCTGTATATTTTAAGTATGATTATGTGTTTTAAGGCGCAGAAATAAAAAAATCACTTTTTTTATAAAAAAAATCACTTTTTGTGATGTAGTATCAAAAAAACATTATATCTTTGCATTGTTTTTATAGAACATTAACAAAAAAAACATTAATTAATTAAATTTTTTAAAAGAAAATGAAAAAAGTATTTGCCATTATCGCTGTTGCTGCTATGTTCGTAGCCTGCGCTCCTAAAGCTCAACCAGAAGCTGA
>JAITXR010000063.1 GCA_031284665.1 Paludibacter sp. | reverse complement strand
TAACCGCAGGTCAAACAAAGTGCGACATGCGGAAAATGCCAAAACATACAATCTGCCTGTAAGGCAGAACAAAACGCTGTTATTCATTACTAAAGTCCTGCCTTTCAGGCAGAATATCTATGCCGATTTCTGCCGTAGGTCGTTGACCTACGGTTATGAAAATTTAGCCCTTCGGGCTTTTAGGTACAACGTACGACAATCAATTTTTTATCAATTATCAATTAATTAAAATTCAACAACTTATGGCTTATTTATTTTCATCAGAGTCGGTTTCGGAAGGACATCCCGATAAAGTAGCCGACCAAATTTCGGATGCAGTGCTTGATAATTTTCTGGCATTAGACTCCAATTCAAAAGTTGCCTGCGAAACCCTTGTTACTACCGGTCAAGTAGTATTGGCAGGCGAAATAAAATCGAACGCTTATATTGATGTACAGGGCGTTGCGCGCCGTGTGATTAATCGCATTGGCTACACCAAAAGCGAGTACAAATTCGACGGCGACTCGTGCGGCATTTTTTCTGCTCTGCACGAACAATCGGCAGACATCAATCGCGGCGTAGAACGCTCTGACGCATACGAACAGGGCGCCGGCGACCAAGGTATGATGTTTGGCTACGCAACCGACGAAACCGAAACCTATCTGCCTATCACGCTCGACCTTTCGCACGCTCTTGTAAAGGAACTTGCCGCCATTCGCCGCGAAGGAAAAACAATGACTTACCTCCGCCCCGATGCAAAATCGCAAGTTACAATTGAATACGACGACAATAACCGCCCAAATCGGGTGCATACAATCGTAATTTCAACCCAACACGACGAATTTGTGAAAGCCGAAGGAAAATCGCAGGAAGAGGCGGATATCGAAATGCTTTCGAAAATCAAAGAAGATGTGCAAAACATTCTTATTCCGCGAGTTAAGGCATTGCAACCTCAATTTGCCAAACTTTTCAAAGGCGATTTCGTGCTGCACGTTAATCCAACAGGAAAATTTGTAATTGGAGGTCCTCACGGCGACACCGGCTTGACAGGACGAAAAATTATTGTCGATACTTATGGCGGAAAAGGCGCGCACGGTGGCGGTGCTTTCAGCGGAAAAGACCCCTCGAAAGTTGACCGCTCAGCGGCTTATGCGGCTCGCCATATTGCCAAAAACATTGTGGCTGCCGGACTTGCCAACGAAGTGTTAGTGCAAGTGGCGTACGCAATTGGCGTGGCTAAGCCTATGAATATTTACGTAAATACTTATGGAACAGCAAAAGTGGCACTCGACGATAGCCAAATTGCCGAAAAAATCGGGAAAATTTTCGATTTGCGCCCAAAAGCAATTGAAGAACGCTTGAAACTGCGTAATCCAATTTACGAAGAAACAGCAAGTTACGGACACGTCGGGCGTACACCACGCATCGCAACCAAAACTTTTAAGGATTCAAACAACAAGGAATTTTCCAGAACAGTAGAACTTTTTACTTGGGAAAAAACCGATAAAATCAACGACATTAAGGCTGAATTTGGCTTGTAATTTTTTCTAATAGCAAAAGCGTTGTAAGTAATGTAAAATGTAAAATGTAGAATGTAAAATGGCACAAGATGCAATCTTTCAATCATTTACAAAACATGTAATGTAACATTATTTTATTCCCATTACTTAAGTATTTTTATTTACAACGCTTTTGCTGTTTTTTTTGATATTTACTTTTTTGTCTGAACTTTGATTTTCATTCCCGATAATTATCGGGATTTACTGATTACCGTGGTAAAAAAAAATCACTTTTCCAATAACCAAGATTGAAATTCATTTAATTTTTCGGCATTTTCTTCCAACCATTTTGTCGCTTTTTCGTTCGACGATTGACTTATATAATAACAAAATGTTTCAAGATAATCACTTTTTGCCAAATCATAAAAAAATGGCACATAAAAATTCCACCAGAAATTTTTATTTTTGCCCAGTTCTTTAAGTTCTCCCAAAACAGAAAAAAAAGATTTGGTATTTTCAACAAATAATTCTTCCGACGATTTGTCTTTGTTTTCGTCAAGATACTTAGCTGCTCCAAGCAAACCTATCATCATTTCCGCAGCCCCAAATTCAGATTTTATTTGGTTAGAATTTAAAGAAATATTTATCGTGTTTTTCTGTTGGCTCGTGTCTTGTTTTACATTACCCGCTAATTGTTTATTAAGTAATTCGTAAGCCAATGTAGAACGCTTTGAATTTGGCTCTAACATAAGAAAATAGTACAAACTCAATAAACTTGGTGCGCGTTGATATTCATTATTTTTAAGCCGTCCTAACATAAAATGGCTACTCGAATGATTCGATTTTACGTTTATTGCATTAATAAACGCATTTTCTGCTTTTGCATTATTTCCAATATTGAAATAATCAATTCCTAAATTGAAATACAGTAAATGCTCATTTTTGAATTTTTTAATTGCTTTTTCAAACAATTTGATAGACTCTTTTGTTCTGCCTAATTCATCCAAACAAGAGCCTTTTAATATATAAGCATTTGCCAAATTGCCAAATTTTATTGCAATATCGCTATATTTAATCGCATTTTGGTAATCACCAAGCGCATTGTACGAAAATGCAATTTCGTAATTTACCACATACGATTTTGGCTCAATTTGCAATGCCTCTTTGTAAGTTTCAATGGCTTTTGAGTATTCGCCTTTGTCGTGATATTCTATGCCAATTTGCACCAGATTATCAACTGTATTTTGTCCATTTAATAAAAAAGCGGACAATAATAATCCTAAAATTAAAGTAAATTTTTTCATATTTCTCTGTTTTTTAATTGTGAAAATTTAAATTATTAATTGTGGCTGTGCGTTATAAAAGCATTAATTCATACGTAGTTACTCATAAACTCCGAGCAAATCAGCGCGAGTGTTAAACTATTAACTATTAACTATTCAAAGAAATTCTGCTTTCCGCAATATCAAAATAGGATTTATTTGTTTCATAACCAATAAAATTTCGCCCTAACATCTTGGCTGCCACTGCGGTAGTGCCACTTCCCAAAAATGGGTCAAGCACAAGGTCGGCGGGATTACTGCTGATTTCGATAAATGGAATGCAAACTTTTAACGGTTTCTGCGTTTTGTGTTCTGTCCGTTCGCGCCCCATACAGATTGGAGATTGGATAAAATTGTGCATCTCGTTTACCGATTTGAAATTCCAAGTTTTGGGGCTGCCTTTCGAGAAATGCACAAGCAATTCCATACTGTTGGCGTACATTTTTCGCGTCGAAATGGCAGGAAACGGATTTGTTTTATGCCAATGAATTACCTTGCGAAAGCGAAAACCAACTTTTTCGACTATCCGGTTGATATACGAAACAAAATCGTCGCCACACCACAAATAACCCGCAGCTCCGCTTTTGCACACTCGGAAACACTCGGCAAGAACTTGTTCGAGAAAGTCAAGATACTCTTGCTCGCTGCGAAAACCGTCGAAATCAAACTCTGTTACCACATCTTTGTGATTTTTAAGTCCCGAAACATTTTGCGCTCGATATTGGTAATATGGCGGGTCGGTAAATAGTAAATCAACACATTCGTCGGGCAAAAGTCGTAATCCATCGAGGCAGGATTGGTTATATATTTTATTAATTTCCATTTTACTTTTGTTCGATGCGTTGAACGCTGTTGATTTCTTTAATTTTTTTCAAATTTTTGCAAATAACATCAATGTCGGTAGTGTTATGAACGTAAACGTAAAACTGCCCGATAAAAATCCCTGCATTTGTTTCGATATTTATTTTGCTGATATTTTCATTAAATTTTTCGGAGATAACTTTCAGTATTTCAATCAATACGCCTTTTTTGTCGATTCCCTTAATTTCGAGTATTTCAACAAACGACATTCCCTGATGATTTTCCCAATGTACTGATACTAAGCGCTCTGCAAAACTTGATTTGAGTTTGGCAGCCACAGCGCATTGCTGTTTGTGAATCATTACCATTTCGTTTTCATCGACATAACCAAGCACGTCGTCGCCCGGAATTGGATGACAACATTCGCTGAACTTGTAAGTTTTGCCGTTATTTGCCTGAGTAATAACAAAATCCTTATTACGGTCGATTTTCTCCAAATTTTTTGGTTTACTGTCCGAACTGCTACTGCCAAACGGCAATTTTAGGTAACGCTGAAATACGTTTTTAGTTTTTGGGCGGAAAATATTTCGTTCAATATCATCGCCATTAATTTCGTCTTTTCCGGCGGCTAAATACAGTGTATTGCGGTCAGTAAAACCATAATATTTCAGTAGTCTGACAATAACATCGTTATCCGGTTTAAGATTCAGATTTGCAAGCATATCGACGAGTTTTTTTTGCCCATCGACAAGTATATTTTTTTCTTCGCGCCTAAAAAATGCTCTAAGTTTAGTTTTGGCGCGTGCGGTTGTAACATATTCAAACCACTCAATTTGAGGCGTTTGCTTGCGTGAAGTAAGAATTTCGACTTGGTCGCCCGATTGCAGCGGATAACAAAGCGGCACAAGTTTATGATTTACTTTTGCGCCGATACAGCGGAAACCGAGGTCGGAGTGCAAGTCGAACGCAAAGTCCAAAGCAGTGGAATTGGCTGCCAATGTTTTGATTTCGCCTTTTGGAGTAAAAACAAAAATTTCGGATGCAAAGAGATTCATTTTGAAAGTTTCCATAAAATCAATTGCATTCGGCTCAGGATTTTCGAGCAATTCTTTAATGGTTTTCATCCATTTGTCGAACTCCGATTCTTCGTTTTCGCCGGTTTTGTATTTCCAATGCGCCGCCAAACCTTTTTCGGCAATTTCGTTCATTCGCTCGCTACGTATTTGAATTTCAATCCATTGCCCGTGCGGTCCCATTACGGTAACGTGCAATGCCTCGTAACCGTTTGCTTTTGGCGTTGTTACCCAATCGCGAATACGCTCCGGATGCGGTTTGTAAATTCCGGTAAAAGCCGAATACAGCATCCAGCACTGGTCTTTTTCGCTCAGTAAGGGCTTGGGTTTGAACACTATACGAAGGGCAAGAATATCGTAAACTTCGTCGAAAGGAATGTTTCGCGTAGCCATTTTGTTCCAAATAGAATACACCGATTTAACACGCTCTTTGAGAAAAAATTCGTAACCCATCTCTTTGAGTTTCTGCTTTATAGGCTCTGTAAATTCCTTGAAAAATTGGTTGTGAGCATCTTTACTCAGAATCAATTTTTGCTCAATTTCATTATAAATTTCAGGATGGTCGTATTTGAAACTTAAATTTTCGAGTTCGTTTTTTATGCGGAAAAGCCCCAGTCGGTGTGCCAGCGGAGCGTAAATATACGTAGTTTCGCCGGCTACTCTGTATTGTTTTACAGGCGGCATCGACCCCAAAGTTCGCATATTATGAAGGCGGTCGGCAATTTTTATAAGTATTACGCGAATATCTTCCGACATTGTGAGCAGCAGTTTTCGGAAATTTTCCGCTTGTTTCGATGCTTTTTCGGCAAACACGCCGCCCGAAATTTTGGTTAATCCATCTACTATCTGCGCAATTTTTGCCCCAAACAAATTTTCAATATCTTCAACCGTATAATCGGTATCTTCCACTACATCGTGGAGCAGCGAGCAGCAAATTGAAGTCGAGCCAAGCCCGATTTCGCGCACCACAATGCGTGCCACAGCCAGCGGATGCATAATATATGGCTCGCCCGACCGCCTGCGAATACCTTTGTGAGCATTGTTTGCAAAATTGAATGCTTTGGTAATGATGTCTATCTTTTGGCGGTGCGCCGAATGTCGATAGTCGTCGAGCAAAGCTTCGAACTCATTACGTATCAAATCTTCGTCGCTGATTTGGGTTAATATTTCATCATTTTTCGTCATTTGATTTAATCCTTATTTTTATCAATACAAAAGTATTAAATTTTTTTTATATGCAATGAATTAAACAGGAATTAATAAACAATATGTCAATTAAGAA
>JAITXR010000042.1 GCA_031284665.1 Paludibacter sp. | reverse complement strand
TCGATGTTAGCGTGGGTACTGCGTTTTGGTTTATTCGGCATAAGCGACAATTCGGCACTTGGTTTTATTCTCATAATTTCGTCGTGCATTATTTACGGAATGGCGTTCGATTTTTTCAATATTTCGGGAGCGCTGTTTGTGGAGCGCAATACCGACAGCAAAATTCAATCCTCGGCGCAAGGCGTTTTTATGCTTATGACCAATGGTATTGGAGCAGTTGCCGGAAATCTTATTGCCGGAGCGGCTATTGCTCGCTGGTTTGAACACGACGGAATAAAAGACTGGTCGAATATCTGGTTTGCCTTTGCTGCTTACGCGCTGATAGTTGCGGTATTATTTGCAATTATTTTCAAATACAAGCACGAGGCTGATGATAAGTGATGAGTGTGCAGTGCAAACTTCACAAGCATTTTTTTCTTCGTTTGTGTAGTTAGTGTGCTGTGTGGTTATATATGTTCACATTATTCAATCTACGTGAAAAAATTCTTCCATTTCAGCCCACCATTCGCCGTCTTTGCGATTGGCTAATGGGAGTTGGCATGGCGTGCATACATCCCACCAGCGTTGAGTTTCGGGGTCGGATGCCATTCGCGCCATATCATCATCGTAGTTATTGCCAATATATTCGTAATAACTGAACAAATAACCATCGCGGTAATAAATTGAATAATTGCGAATGTTGCAATCATAAATAGTTTTTAGCACCGATTTCCATACATCGCTGTGCAATTGTTTGTACTCTTCTAATTTTTCGGGACGTAACCCGATAATACTTCCGTAGCGTTTCATAATAGTTAAATTTTTCATGCAAAATTAAAAAAAGAATTTATTCAAACCTATTTATTAGCATAAAAATATTGCTTTAATAACGAAAAATAAATAGCATATATCACAGCATTTCTAACGGAATGTTTTCTTTGGAGAATTTGCTAATTAGTAGTTTTTTTCGTGCACCTTGTACCGTTTTCCGTGTATCTTGCTCCGTTCTCCGTACACCTTACTTTTTATTTGCACATTGTATATATTGTCAATTGTGGCAAATAATAAATACTAAAAATCATTTTTATAAGTCGAATAGTAAAAAAAAGTTTGTAAATTTGCAGTCGAAAACTTTCTAATGTAAAATGTAAAATGAAGAAACTACTAATTAAGTGATTAGTGATTAGTGATTAACTTACAAATTAGGTAACCACTCAAACATTCAAACTATTCAAACATTCAAACATTCAAACCGTTCAAACCGTTCAAACTACAAACTATAAACTATAAACTAAATTATGCCAAAAACACTATTTATTAAACCCGAAGAAGTTCGCAAAGCAGGACAAGTTGAATTTCAATCAATCCCTGTAAATCAATACCAAAAAACGGTAAAAGACGAACTTACAGCCCAAAATTTCACTAAAAACGAACTCGTACAAATCTATCACGATATGGTGGTTATTCGCGAGTTTGAAACTATGCTCCAACTCATTAAAACTACCGGCGCATACAACGGTATTGAATACAATAACCCCGGTCCGGCACACCTTTCGGCAGGGCAAGAGGCGGCTGCCGTAGGTATGGCTTATACGCTTGATATTAACGATTTTATATTTGGCTCACACCGCTCACACGGCGAAATTCTTGCCAAAGGACTGCGCGCTATCCAGAAACTTAACGATGCAGAACTCGAAAAAATTATGACCGACTTTTGGGACGGTGCCACACTTTCGGTGTGCAAAACTGTTTATAAAGATAAAAACCTGAAAGAACTCGGTATTTATTTCCTTTTATATGGTGCTTTGGCTGAAATTTTTGCCCGCACAACAGGCTTTAACAAAGGTCTTGGCGGCTCGATGCACACCTTTTTTACGCCATTTGGAGTTTACCCCAACAACGCTATTGTAGGCGGTAGCGGAAGTATTGCCGTCGGTGCGGCGTTGTACAAAAAAGTAAATCGCAAACCCGGAATTGTAGTGGCAAATATCGGCGACGGCTCTATGGCTCGCGGTCCTGTGTGGGAAGGACTTTGCTTTGCTGCAATGGATCAGTTTACTCAACTTTGGGAAGGCGATATGCGTGGCGGTTTACCTGTGATTATCAATATAATGAACAATCAATACGGTATGGGCGGACAGACACGTGGCGAAACTATGGGCTACGATATTGCTGCGCGAATCGGTGCAGGCTTAAATCCCGAACAAATGCATGCCGAGCGCGTTGATGGCTACAATCCGCTGGCTGTGATTGATGCTTATCGTCGCAAGAAAAAACTGTTGGAAGAAAAGAAAGGTCCCGTTCTGCTCGATGTTCTCACATATCGTTACAGCGGACATTCGCCCTCGGATGCGTCGAGTTATCGCACAAAAGAAGAAGTCGAGGCATGGGAAGCGCAGGATTGCATCGTGGATTACGGTAAAAATCTGATTGCCGCCGGAGTAGCAAACGAAAATGATTTACAAGCAATTACAAAAAAAATTAAAGATATAATGTTCGAGGTTTTCAAGTTGGCTATCAACGACGAACTTTCGCCTCGTATGGATTTAATTAAAAGTCAGGAACTGCTTGGCGAAATGATGTTTTCCAATCAATCAATCGACAGTTTATCCACAGCCAGCCCTGATGTAAATCATCCGCTCGAAGAAAACTTGCGCGTAAAACAAATTGCAGGCAAGGAACGTTTTGCCTTTGATGCCGATGGTAAAGCATTCTCGAAAATGAAACAATATCAACTTCGGGATGGAATTTTTGAAGCAATCGCCGACCGTTTTTACAAAGATGCCTCGCTTGTGGCTTACGGCGAAGAAAATCGCGACTGGGGTGGAGCATTTGCCGTCTATCGCGGTTTGACCGAGGCATTGCCTTATCACCGCCTTTTCAACTCGCCAATTGCCGAAGCCGCAATTATCGGCACAGCAATCGGATACGCAATGTGTGGCGGACGAGTAATCCCTGAAATTATGTATTGCGACTTCCTTGGCTGCTGTGGCGACGAAGTTTTTAATCAATTACCAAAATGGCAGGCAATGAGCGGAAATATTCTGAAAATGCCGGTAACAGTTCGTGTTTCGGTTGGGTCAAAATACGGCGCACAACACTCGCAGGACTGGACTTCGCTCGCAGCGCATATTCCGGGCTTGAAAGTTTGTTTTCCCGTTACCCCCTACGATGCCAAAGGATTGATGAACAGCGCATTGCAAGGCACTGACCCTGTTATTTATTTTGAAAGTCAACGCATCTATGAAATTGGCGAACAATTCCACAAAGGCGGTGTGCCCGAAGGATATTACGAAATTCCTTTTGGCGAGCCTGACGTAAAACGCGAAGGTAAAGATATTACCTTTTTGACTATCGGACACACACTTTACCCTGCACTGCAAGCAGCCAAAATTCTTGAAGAAAAATACGGATTAAGTGCCGAAGTAATCGACGCCCGCTCGCTTGTACCTTTCAATTACGAAAAAGTAATAGAATCGGTAAAGAAAACCGGCAAAATTGTAGTAGCAAGCGATGCCACAGTACGCGGCTCATTCCTGAACGATTTTGCGGCAAATATCAGTCAGTTAGCCTTCGATTATCTTGATGCTCCGGTAGCAGTGCTTGGCTCGCGAAATTGGATAACCCCCGCTTTTGAGTTGGAACAAGCATTTTTTGCACAACCATCGTGGTTTTTAGATATCATTCACGAACGCATTCAACCGCTTGCAGGCTATTTCCCTGAACAAAACTTCTCGGATGCCCAATTAATCAAGCGCAGTAAAGCAGGAGTGTAAACTCAATTACGAATTAAAAAATTACGAAACAACGTTCGGCGTAGCCAATTATGAATTATGACGGGTTGCATCTATGCAGCCCGTCATTGCAGGAAATTGAAAGATGAGAGGGGACTACACAACCGTAATCCCAATTTTATAAATTTTATAACTTCTATATTTATGAAAAATCCTAAATCACTTATTTACTTGCCATTATGGTTTTTGCAGGCAAAGTTTCTGGGAAAGAAAAAACCGCTGCAAACCGTCTTGTTTATCAACGACAGTTGCAATTTGAA
>JAITXR010000412.1 GCA_031284665.1 Paludibacter sp. | reverse complement strand
TAAACCCTGTTAGAGTTAGGACAAAATGAGTTTGTAAATTTTCAATAGACTTTAGGGCGATATGTTTCATCCGTTTCATTCTCAGTCAAAACCTTTTCCTCCACATCGTCGTTGCTTTCCTCCGGCTTGTACCAATTAATTTTTTTGGAAAGATACATAATAATTGCCAAAATTACAAATAATCCGACACTTCCGATAAGCAACGCCACATCTTCGAGTTGCAATATCACGTATAAGAAAACATATAAAATGCTCAATATCAAGGCTAAAACACCTGTTTGCGACTTATTTTTAAAAATACTGTGTGCATAAGTGGTAATTAGCGCAATAGTGGCGACACTCGCTATCAAATATGCGATAGCAAAATTTATTTGCTCGGAAATTGACAAAAGCAGGCTGTAAAACAGTATCAGCGCAATGCCAACCAGCAAATATTGTATGGGGTGAATCTGCTTTTTTGTCAGCACTTCCACAAAGAAAAACACCACAAAAGTAAGCACAATAAACATCAATGCATATTTTGCCGAGCGCATATTTTGTTGATAATGGTCAACCGTATCGATAAGGTTTACGCCAAGCGAAATGTCACTAATATTCCCAACTTGCCCGTCAACCCAACTTTCGGGAATGCTGCGGTTAAAACTCAACACGCTCCACGATGCCGTGAAATCTTTATCCGTCAGTTTGTAATCGGGCGAAAAACTGCCAACAAAACTTGGGGCTTTCCACTCGCCCGCCATTTCAACTTTGCTAACTTGCCCGATGGGGATAAAATTAATTTGGCTACTTCCGTTCAAATTCAACTGACAATCAAATTCATAGCCGTCTTTAGAATTTGTATCAATGCCCTCAGCAAGATTAATAATTAACTGTTTCCCATCAATAAAATTGCTGTTGCCGGAAGCCTCAGCCGCATAAGTTTTGCCGCCAAACTTAAAATCAAGTTGCTTGGTAACGCCTCGCAAATCACTAATTGTCAGAGCAATATATGCCTTATCGAAGTGTATAGTGCTGTTTGCAATTTTCGTTTGTTCGATGGGCGCAAAATGCCCACGAATGTGATTTTCGCTTTTGTACAAAATTGCTTCATAAATTCCATAATGCCGTTTTTCAGGAAAAAGGCGTGTATTCACCGTTAATTCTGCGGGCGTAATGTATAATTTGTGTTCGGTCGTAAAAGTTTTTTGCTCAGCATTCAACCCGGTAGTGGTAAATGGCACAACCAAAACGGGTCCGCAGACGGTTTGCGAAAGACTCCATTTTTCGTTGATAGTTGCAATAGTTTTATTACTCCGAGTTTGCCTTTCGCTAATCAAATTTTGAATCATTGCGCTCGGAATAAGCAATAAAAGTGTGAGAACGGCGATAAAAATGCCTTTCAATGTAAGTGATTGAGAAAATTTTTTTGTTGACATAATTGTAAGTTTTTAAAAGTAAATATTTGAGATTTTTTATTTTACCACGAACATAACAAACATTTTTTCTTCGTTTATGCTGTCTGTGTGGTTTGTGGTTTTATATCTTTGTTTTTATTTAAAAATTAGTCCTATAACAGTTGACCACAAATAAAATATATTCCCACATAAGCATAAATCGCGGCAATAGGGATGTTTAGCAATATCCATCCAATGGCTATCAGATAATTTTTGCGCATTTTTTCAGTTGCATAGCAACAAAAAATTGATAACACGATAATAATTCCTGTATTTATTGCCGCTGCCGCAAATAGATAAAAATATCCGGCAATAGCAAAATCTAAAACATAGTTGTTCCAATCAGGTGTTATTTTTGCAATGACAGCACTAAACATAATAAGGCTTCCGATAGCTAAAGTTATCAAAAATGTGTATTTCCCGAAATTTGTGGTTTTGTTCATATCTGTAAAATATTAATTGTGGTTTTATATGTTGATTTGTTATTATAAAGTACTTTGAAATACAAAGTATAATTGTAAAAAAAATTAATTAATTAGTTTTTCCAAAGCATTTAAATGTTGCTGAAAACTGCTTTTGCCAAGTTCGGTAATAGTGTAGCGCGTATTGGGTTTTCGGTCGATAAACTGCTTGGTGGAGCGAATATATTCCGCAGTTTCCAAAGTTTTGAGATGGCTCGCCAAATTGCCATCGGTCAAGTCGAGCAAATCTTTCATAGTGCTGAAATCTGCAAAATCGTTGACCGACAGTATCGACATAATCCCCAACCTGATGCGGCTGTCGAAAGTTTTATTTAGGTTTGCTATTATACTCGTCATTTTTTTTGTTTTTTATCCCTTACTTCGTATTTTATGTACATTATTACGCCAAACAAAATATTAAAAAATCCAAAACCAAGCGTCCAAGCCAACAGTCCATAATGCGTAAGTACTGCTGCAATTAAACCCAACACGATTTCTATAATTCCCAAATAATGAATTTCGGGAAACATATATTTTGAGGCATTTACCAATCCTAAGCCGTAAAAAAGCAGGGTTGACGAAATGACAATTTCCATATTTCCGCGCAGCAAAAAAATGAGTGCAAAAATTCCACCTGCCGCCAATGGCACAAGCAAATTGTATGCTGCACGCTTAGTTGTGGTGTTGAAAAGCGACTGATGATTTTGTTTCGCTTTTTGCCAGCAAAAAAATGTAATTACAACTCCCGAAATGCCAAGCACCACCATCGCATCGGCAAACAAAACAGTAAGTTCTTGCGCGTGATTGTAATTGCTAAGCGAAGGGTCGCCGAGTAGATAGAAATAGGCAAATACTGCGCCGATAACTGCAATTATACCTGCAATTACAATCGACAATCCGTTGAATGATTGGAATTTAACAGATTTTTCCATCATTTCGCGTATTACTTTAATATCTTCAACTTGCTGATTCATATTTTATTTATTAAGAATTAAAAGTACTTTGAGCCGCAAAGTTAATACAAGTTTTTAAACTAACAAATAT
>JAITXR010000408.1 GCA_031284665.1 Paludibacter sp. | reverse complement strand
TGTCTCGTCCTGAAAAAAGTTGACAGTTTTTTGTCAGGTTTTTTATTAGTTTTTATTTTTACTTTAATTTATTTTTTTGCTTTTTGAGGTTGAATTTATAAACTTTTTTCATATTCTGAAAATGGTTTAGGCAAGGTTTTTTGAAAAAAAATACTACCTGAAAGGTGGAGATTTTTTTTCAAAAACCGTAGGCTTGACCTTGACAAATCCATTTTCAGAATATACCTTTGTTTGTAAATTTATGCTCAAAAACATTAATTCTACGCCACTTGCGCATGAACCTGAGTCGGAGTTTGCAAGTTCAATGACCAATGTGGACGTATCTCATTATAGGTTTTTATGGCTTGGCGAACTGACTGCTGAGCAATTGAAAAATCGTTAAATGTACTGTCCAGCAAAAACTCATCTTTTAATATCCCATTTACACGCTCTGCCTTGGCGTTTTCGTAACAATGATTTTGTTCTGTCATACTTATTTGTATCCCATTTTTCTGCAACATTTTTACATAATCGCCACTGCAATATTGTATCCCTCTATCGCTGTGATGAATCAGTCCGGAATGATTATGTCTCTGTTTTACAGCCATTTGCAACGCCAACAAACCGCCTTCTATCGATAAACTGTGCGACAGTGACCAGCCAACAATTTTGCGAGAATAATAATCTGTTATCAAAAACAAATACACAAAACCGTTGAGCGTTCTAATGTACGTTATGTCTGATACCCAACATTGATTTGGTCGAACTATGTCTTTGTTATACAACAAGTTATTATACTTGTGAAACCTGTGATACGAATCTGTTGTGCGCGTATAACTTTTTTTACGCGCTATCAAAAGTTCATTTTTTCGCAGCAAATCAAAGAACTTATCACGTCCAATTTTGCCGACTTGTTGCAATTCTTTGTGCAACAAAAAGTACATTTTTCGTGTCCCTATGCGAGGCATCTTATGACGGATTTCTTGAACCATTTCTACAACCATTTGTTCTTCAAATGCCTCTCTCTCATTGTTTTGACAAGAGGCGTAATAGGCACTGCGGCTTATCCCAAAATATCGGCAACTGCGGCTTACGCTTACCTCTTCCTTGATTGTGCCGACAACGCTTGTGCGTACTTTTTTTTTAAGTCCAAAGAGAACATCTCATCGGCGACCTCTATCACTTTTTCTGATAATTTGTGGTCGATTGCCAACTCGGCATAGGCGATTTTTAATTCCTTTAACTCTGAACGCAACCGCTTTAACTCGTCGCGCTCCTCGATTGTTTGTACCATAACTACTTTGTTTAATAATGAGTTTTTACCAAATTTACGAAGCCATGTCTGGATAGTGCAACCGCCGCCTATACCATAACGGAGACGAGCGGATTCAATACTTAAACCATCACGCTCTATGGCTTCTACTACTTGTAACTTAAAACAATTACTGTACCGATAAACTTTTTTTGTCATTGTGTCCTTTCTTTTGCAACTCGAAACTGTCAAGCTATTGTAGGACGTGACACGGGCTATTCATCATTTATCATTATCTTCCCACCTCATTTTTACCTAATTTTCTTTACGAAACAAACTCAGTAGCCGATAGATTCCCCATACATAAACCTCATCACTTCATTTTCAACATTATTTAAGGTGCAACCCGCTACGGGGTTGGGGCGGTATTTTGCTTTTACCCCGAGTTACACTCGGGGTTATGCACAGGCAACTCCTACGGAGTTATAGAATTGCAGAGTGGTGGGATTAATCATTTATCCTTAATCACTATTCTTCGTGTCTTCTTGGCTTTGTGTCGTCGTGTTCAAAAAATGTATTTTTCTTTTTTTTGACATTTTGGGACAAAGGGGACTATTTGGAAATTAACCATTAATCATTTTTTCCGGATTGCTTCCACGACAAGTCCACGATAAATCGGGAGACCTCGGGACACGTCAGGAAATACCCTCGCTAATCGGCTTGCCGCTTGGCTTGCCAAGAATGACGGACAGATGTTGTTGTACCGCATCTTATCTTGTTAATCTTCTAATCATATAAATCCGGATTCAGACAAAGGCAATGTTTATCATCTTATCAAATAAATCCAAGTTCAGACAAAAATTAACGATAATTTTATTTTTGTAAATTGATTAATATTGAAAATATGAAAAAAATATTTATCTTTGCAATACATTAAAATACTAACTAACTAAAAAAAAAAATGTTATGAAAAGTCTAAAAGGAACACAAACCGAAAAAAATCTGTTAACAACATTTGCAGGTGAAAGTCAGGCGCGTATGCGTTATACTTATTTTGCAAGTACAGCAAAGAAAGAAGGTTACCAGCAAATAGCCGCCATTTTTGAAGAAACTGCCAATCAGGAAAAAGAACACGCTAAACGTATGTTCAAATTTTTGGAAGGTGGAATGGTCGAAATTACCGCCACATATCCCGCAGGAGTTATTGGCACTACAGCCGAAAATCTGGTTGCAGCCGCTGCCGGCGAACACGAAGAATGGTCGCTCGATTATCCTAAATTTGCTGATATTGCTGATGCTGAAGGCTTTCCGGCTATCGCAGCAATGTATCGTAATATAAGTATTGCCGAAAAAGGACACGAAGAACGCTACCTGAAACTACTGCATAATGTGGAAGAACATACTGTTTTTGTAAAAGACGGAAAAGTTTTTTGGCAATGTCGTAATTGTGGCTTTATTGTTGAGGCAAGCGAGGCTCCTACTTCTTGCCCTGCCTGCTTGCATCCTCAAGCATATTTTGAAGTACTGAAAACAAACTTTTGATTTGTTTTAATCATTAAAAAAAGAGACCGCTTTTAGAGACGTTTATAAGCGGTTTCTTTCTGTTAAAACAAACGAAGAAGTTGATTAATATTTCTTTTCGGCGAACTTTACACGAAATAAAAGAACATAAAATTCAATAAAACTAATGAAAATTGCCTTTGCTTTAGCCGTTCATAAACCTTACGACGACCGCCTTTGGTTTGAGCAAGCGCAAGCCTTACTTGAGCAAAAGCACGAGGTGTTTATGCTGTCGGGGCGAATAGATAAGGGTGATTTGTGTTTCAATAATCACAATATGCCATTTCGGCAACAGATTAATGAATTTTATTGTCGACTAAATAAAGTTAATCCCGATATTGTGATTTGCGACCACCCACTAACTATCTTATCAGCAGTGCGTTATAAGCAAAAAACAAAAAATAGACATATTAAGATTTATTACGACATAACGGAGTATTACCCCTCAAAAATTCATTTTCATCATTCTTCAAAAGTTATTAATCTTCTGAAATTTCCATTTTTGTGCGGTATTTCGTTTTATGTTTCGTGTTTCGTTGATGGTTTTATTTTTGGAGAACATTATAAAGCGTTGCCGTATAGAGTGTTATGTTTTTGGAAACGAAGTATAAATTTATCGTATTATGCCGATTTAAAGCATATTAAAAATTTTCCTGTACACGAAATCAAGAAAAAGTTTGTTTTATTCTTTGCCGGAAAACTGACGCAAGATGCCGGATTTGACAGTTTTATAAATGCGGCAGTCGAATGTGCAAAGCAATTTCCGAATACTAATTTTGTGTGCCGCATCGTTTCTCGCGATATTGAAAAAGAATATGTGGGAATTAACGGAAAAAATCTTACAACAGAATTTTTCCCGACATTTCCCTTTGTTGATTTTTGCGAAAAATTTGGCGATGCCGATATTTTTTCCGATTTGCGAAAAATTGATTTTGAAAATTCACACAGTTTGCCGATAAAACTGTTTTATTATATGGCTGCCGGGCGACCTGTGATTTATTCAAATTTGAAAGCCATCCGAAAAGGAGTGCCCGAAATAGATTCTTTTGGTAATCTGGTAAATCCGAAAAAAACGTATGAAATAACTGAAAAAATTGCGCAATATATCGAAAATCAATCGCTTTACGTTCAGCATTGTGATAGAGCGCGAGAATTGGCTAAAAACAAATATAATTGGGACAAAATAAAAAATATTTTTGTTAATTTTATCGAAACTGTAAATCGCAAATCATAAATTCTATGTTATTATTTTACATTATACTTTCGTTGATTGCCACAAGTATAGGCAGTGTTCTGTTGAGCAGTATCTTGCTGTTTCTCAACGACAAATGGTTGCAGCGGATTTCGTCGTACTTGCTATATCTTGCCGGCGGCACTTTGCTTGGCTCTGCCTTGTTGGGATTGCTGCCACAAGCCGCCCAAAATTTAAGCATTACAACTATTGGCGTGTGGCTGCTGGTGGGGATTATGTTTTTCTTTTTGCTCGAAAAAATTTTATTATGGCGCAGTTGTGCCGACCAAAACTGCCCGCGCAAAACGCACACTGCCGCTCCAATGATTATTGTAGGTGATGCTTTTCATAATGCTATCGACGGAGTGGTAATTACCGGCTCGTTTCTTATTTCGCCCGAATTAGGCGGTTTTGTTACGCTTTCGGTGTTATTGCACGAAATTCCGCAGGAAATGGGCGATTTTGGGATTTTGTTGCGCAGCGGATACTCGCGTCGTAAAGCGTTGATTTATAATTTATTATCGGGAGTTGCAGCACTATTGGCAGGCATAGCGGCATATTTTGCATTAACGTTTTTTCAAAACGTTATTCCTTATGTTATTGTAGTGGCGGCAGCAGGTTTTTTGTACATTGCACTTGCCGACCTTATCCCCGAAATGCACCGAGAATCGAATAATAGAAAATCGCTGGTGCAGATTTTGCTAATTTTAGCAGGGATATTTATTATTGTATTTTCGCTGTAAATTTTGTTTTGAAGAAAAAAAGTCGTAATAAGATTAATTTTTCAGAATTATTTTTGCTAATAAATAAAAAAGCATTACATTTGCAGCCGCAAAAGCAAAAACGGGATGTAGCTCAGCTCGGTAGAGTACGCGTCTGGGGGGCGTGTGGTCGCAAGTTCAAATCTTGTCATCCCGACCAAGCCTAAATCCTCTGAAAATTAGCATAATAGCAGTTTTTAGGGGATTTTTTATAACGTTTTCAAGAGCGTTTTTTCGGGGAAATATTATTGTCCCGCAGGGTAGAATGTAAAAAATTTTGGGTCAAACTTTCAAATATTTGTTCCGGAATTTCCCGTAGGGGGTTCACAATGTAAGAATTATGACAGATTCATAGAAACGCATTGCCCCCGATTGAATAATGTGAAACCTCTACGAGGTTTTGTGTGTGGTGTGGCATATTATTTTCTATTGATATGAAAGCCCTAACGGACTATCGCTTATATCGAACTCATATTAATAATTATAGATTTGTCAATCTTTGTGCCGTTAGGCACTATATATTGGTAGAAAAATTGCACAAAACCAACAGGCGTGCCGTTAGAGCCTGCCCCGATGTGTCGAAGAATGTTCCCAACGTTCAAAGGTCGCATTCCTACGGAATGCATATTGCGGGGTGGAGGCGTATTTTCTACCGAGCGATGCAAACCTACGGCTTGCAATAACAAACAATTAAGGTGATGCCTGTATGTAATGCGGTAGTCCCGCAGGGACTGCACTTTATTAACCGTAGGTTTTAGCCTACGGACATACGCAACCATACAACCCCCATTAGGCGGTCTATCCCCCTCCTTTGGAGGGGTTAGGGGAGGCGGGGAGGAGAAAACAATGATTAATGGATTAATTAAAGAAAATCCTGATTGTTTCCACGATAAATCGAGCAAGTCGTGGCATTTATAGAGATATAGATAATAATATTTTGATAATCAATTAATTATAAGCATAAATCCGATACTTAATTTGTAAATGCCGAAAAAAAAACATCACTTTTTTGTGCGTTTATATCAATAAATAAATACTAAACAGGAAAGGATAACGTTTAATATATAAAAAAAAAGAAAAAAAAAATACAAAATCGCAAAAAAATAAAATATAAGTATTATTTTCGCAACCTAAAACAATTTTATAAAACAAACAATTAATTTATTATTTTTAAAACTTTTAATTTAATATTATGGCAAAAGTAGCAACTCC
>JAITXR010000316.1 GCA_031284665.1 Paludibacter sp. | reverse complement strand
CATTTTTTTATTTACGTCATTTCTTTTTATTTAAATTTTTTTATCCACTACTAGAATGACGTATTTTTTTGTAATTCGTTAAAAATCAATGTATTGTATTTCGTCGTGTCTTCTTGTCTTATTGCCTTTCTGTTCATATAAAAGAGCGCTTGCGCTTAATAAATAAACAAGAAGACATAAAGACAGAAAGGCATTTTTTTATTTACGTCATTTCTTTTTATTTGAAAATTTTTATCCACTACTCGCTAATCGCCTTGCCGCTTGGTTTACCAAGAATGACGGAACTCATAATCGCAGCCCACTCTTCATTCCTTCATTTCTTAATTTCTTAATTTCTTCATTGGCACATTGTTCATTGGCACATTGTTCATTGGCACATTAATCACTTGTCTGTCTATTAACTATTTACTACAAACTATAAACTACTTCTCAAAGGCTCTTCAAAATCTGTTCCAAATGATAATCGTCCATTACCAGCACTTGGCGCGCCTTGCTACCTTCCGAAGACCCTACAATTCCCAGAATTTCCAATTGATCCATAATTCTGCCTGCACGATTATATCCAAGCGATAACTTGCGCTGAATCAACGATGTAGAGCCTTGTTGCGATGCTACTATCAGTCGCGCGGCTTCTTCAAACATTGGGTCGCGCTTGCTCATATCCACATTGTTAGGGTCGAGCGACTCGCCTTCGCCCGAAGTGTATTCGGGTAAATAAAATGCTGTGGGATAACCTTGTTGATTTCCAATGAAATGAGCAATGTTTTCGACTTCGGGAGTATCCACAAAAGCACATTGAACGCGAATTAAATCGTTTCCTTGCGAAAAAAGCATATCACCACGCCCTACAAGTTGCTGTGCACCTGACGCATCAAGAATTGTGCGCGAGTCCATCATCGACGACACGCGGAACGCTACGCGAGCAGGGAAATTTGCCTTTATCACACCTGTAATTATATTTACCGATGGGCGTTGTGTGGCAATAATCATGTGAATGCCAACCGCGCGGGCAAGTTGCGCAATACGCGCTATCGGCATTTCAACTTCTTTGCCTGCCGTCATTATCAGGTCGCCAAACTCATCCACAATCACCACAATATAAGGCAAATAGCGATGTCCTTTTTCGGGATTTAGATGGCGATTGACAAATTTTTCGTTATATTCCTTAATATTTCGAGTGTGTGCTTTTTTCAGCAAATCGTATCGGTCGTCCATTTCTTTACAAAGCGAGTTGAGTGTTTCGACCACTTTTGTAACATCTGTAATAATTGCATCTTCGCCATCGGGGAGTTTCGCCAAAAAATGTTTTTCAATATCGGCATAAATATTAAATTCCACTTTTTTGGGGTCAACCAGCACAAGTTTCATTTCCGCCGGATGTTTTTTGTAGAGCAGCGAAGTGATTACGGCATTCAGTCCAACAGATTTTCCCTGCCCTGTGGCTCCGGCAACAAGCAAGTGCGGCATTTTGCACAAATCCACCATAAACACATCGTTGGTAATTGTGCGCCCAAAAGCAACCGGCAAATCGAAAGTTGATTCTTGAAATTTTTTGGACGCAATAATCGATTGCATTGATACCACTTGCGGGTCGGCATTAGGCACTTCGATACCGATAGTTCCTTTTCCCGGAATTGGTGCAATAATTCGGATGCCTGTGGCTGCCAAACTCAACATTATATCCGATTCCAAATTCCGAATTTTATTAATACGAATTCCTGCTTTTGGCACTATTTCGTAAAGCGTAATTGTGGGTCCGATAGTTGCTTTGATTGAAACTATTTCAATGCCATAATTTCGTAAAGTGGTGATAATCTTATCTTTATTGGCATTTTGTTCCGTCATATCAATTTGATGTTCGCTGTTATTGTACGATTTTAGCAAATCGAGTGTAGGCGGGGTGTAGCGTGTAATGTCGAGTTTGGGGTCGTAAAGTCCGAGTTTCTCGATATTGTAATAAGGGTCGTCGTTTTCAGGCTCATTACTTGCTTTTTCGGGAATAGAACCGTTTTCCTCATTTCCCGAATTGGTATCGGTATGTGGTTTTTCAATTTCAAACCCAACGCTATCGTCTTTTATTGCGGGCTCAATTATTAATTCGCTGTCGGTATTTTCGGGTTTTGTAATCCAATCTTCGGGTATAATTTCAGTCCCAACCGCCACAGTTTCTTCTTTGTCGTTACCTTCGTTATTCGTAAAAATTTGATTATCAGTTGGCTTATCGCTTTTTGGTTTTTTGGTAAAAAGTTTTTTGATAAATGGGACAGTTGCTTTATTAAATACTATAAGGTATATTAGCATCACCCCAAAAAGCACCATCGGCATTCCGATACTGCCAATATACGACGTGAGCCACGCGTTGACAGCCGAGCCGTGATTACCACCCGGAAGGCAAAACCATTCGCCACTTAACGCAATAGGATTGAGCAGATAACCAAAAGTAACTGACAGCCATAAAAGCCAGAAAAATGAGTGAAAAAACACTTTCCAAAGGTTTATTTTAATGCCAAAAAGCCGCAGCCCGACACATAAAATGTAAACATAAATCAGTATAGAGGCAACGCCAAACATTTTATTGATAAAAAACTGCGACAGAACTGCGCCCACCATTCCGGTAGGATTTTGGATGCTCTGCGCTGCTTGGTTTATTTGAGCAGCTGTTTTGTTGT
>JAITXR010000290.1 GCA_031284665.1 Paludibacter sp. | reverse complement strand
TGTCGGAAAAAGAATAAGTTGTTTGCAGCACATCTATGGTTACTTTTGCATTATCCACATAAATATCGCCTCCAAAAACAATTGCTTTTGTTGGTCCAAAAAGATGAAATGCTCCATAAGCCCGTCCGTCAACATTACTCGCAACTCCCTCAAAATATTTATTGAGAAACGAAAGCGAGATACCATCTGTATCGAAAACTATATCGAGCGAATCGCTTTTTTGCGCGTAATAACCTGTTGCCACGCAAATAGTATCGTTGTTGTCGGTGAAAAACTTGCCGCCTAACAGTATCTTTTTCAGGTTGTTATCCCAAGTCGAAGACACGTGCGCATCGCTTATTTGCTTACCGTTTAGGGTAACATTTTTCACATCAATTTCGGCTTCGATAACCGGCTCGTGGAGCAATCCGCGCAAATCGGCATTTCCGGTAGCAATTCCGCCAACCATAAAATCGGACATTCCCAGCAGTCGAAATATATATTCCAAATCGATTTGATTTAATGCTACGAACAGATTGTCGTTTGTATTTTTTGAAACTGTGCCGTTTGCGCTAATGTATTGAGTCTGATTTCCCAGACGGAAATGATTGATATTAAGGCTACTATCGGCACGATAATCAATTTTGCAACGGTCGATTTTCCAAATTGTGTCGCTAATAATTATTTTGCTTGGTTGCAATTCTAATTGCGCTGTGAGCAGTCCTTCGTCAGTTTTTCGGATTTTAGCGTTAGTGCTAATTTCGCCTGCGTTGGTAATTTGCAGTGTGTTTTGCCAGCCAAAGCGAGCATTTAGCGAATCGTTTTGAGCGTTTGCCGTGAGGTAAAAATTGAGCAGACCGGCTTTTACGGCTGTAGTTTGCGCTCGCGAAGTAAACGACAGTTTGTCGTTGGTATTAAGCAAGTTAAGCGAAATATTATCAAGTTTTGTTTTGCCCGACACCAGCGATGGAATTGTAGCGGAAATGTTTACATTGTGTTTGTCGCTTTCTAAATTTCCTTTTATAACAATATCGCCGTCGATTTTATATGGGATTTCAAAAAAGTTGGCTAATTCGTCTAACTTGCTTAATTGCAAATTGATAGCAATGTTTGAATCCTTTGTTTTTTGTTGTTTGGGAAGTTTTGATAACGCCGGTAAATAATACTGAACATACTCATTTGCAATGTCTTTCAAATCGTCAAAATGAAAATTACCTTGTACCGAGCCGTTAATATATTTTGAATTTATTCGGTAATCGCTAAGGTTTTGTTGTGTTTTGCTGCTAAAATTCAAATCGCTTGCATTGAAAGTTTTACCACTTGTTTTGAAAACAATATCTTTCAGGTTAAGAAATCCGTTCAGGTTTTCGGGCGAATCGCCAGTCATACTTATTTTTCCGACAAACGACAAATAAGAATCAGGATATACATTTATGATTTTCAGCGCATTAAGATTTAATGCATCAACATTAATATCAAAATCGAGCGTTGGCAATTCCTGTGTCATATCCACTAAACCCGAAAAATCGAATATAATATTGTCGTCGGTCAAACTTATATCGCCATTAAAACCTGTTCCGTCAAAATTTCCGTTAATCAGAATATTGTTATAATCATACTTTTTGAACGAAAATTGTTGTATTGTAGCGTCAATATTTCCCTTAAAAGGCTGCTTTGCAGTTTTTTCGCCTTTTGTTGCAAGTGTAAACGAAATATCACCTAAATCGTTTGAATTTAATAATTTATCAAGTCTTATATTTGTTGATTTCAGACTTCCGCTGTATTGAATATCGGTAAAATTATTTTCCAATTTTACTAAAAGGTCGGTTTGCATATTTCCCACAGCGGTAGTAATATTGCCGAAAGCCACCAGATTGCTGAAAAATCCCGAAATATTTCCTTTGAAAATCATTGCTCCAAGTCTGTCAATTTCGTTTGGCAGCGTAAACGGTTTTTGTTGCAACATTGCAATAATATCCTGAATATCAGCCTTCTCGGCGTGGATTTCGTTTATTTTTGCATACACAAAAGTTTCGGCAATAGTGGGCAGCCCTGTCAAATCGCAGTCAGCCGAAAAACGGAGAGAATTGCCGTAAGAGGCAATAAAATTATGTATTTTCAAGTTCGACAGCGTTCCTGCAATTTTCCCTTGAACATTTATTGGCTTTGTAAATCCCTTAAAATCAGGATAAAAGCAGGCAATATCTTTGAGGTAAAGTTCCGATTGCGCAATTTCGAGCGATATATCCGTGTTTTCAAAAATAGTTGCGCTAAGCGGCAGACTGTCGAATTGGGCTGTAATATTGTTGATTTTTAACGCCGAATTTGCAAGATTTACATTCAAAAAATCAAGCGTGATGTTTTTGCCCGAAGTGTTGATTTTACTTGACAGGTTTTTCAGTGTAAAGCCCGATTTTTCGCTAAAGGCGAGCGATTTTATTTTTGCCGAAAGACTGTCGGTGTTCAAAATATCAATACTGATTTCGCTATTCAAATTGCTGATTAATATATTATTAGCATCAAAACCATTGCTTTTGGCATTTCCCGCTTTTGAGATGTTTGAGTAAGCGAGGCGCGAATTTAAAATACTAAGTTTTTTGAGTTCGAGAGTTATTGCTGCCGGCTCTGCATCGGGTTTTTTGAAGGCTTGGATTATAAACTCAAAATTTGTTTTACCCTCCGTATCTGTTTTGATATTTGCATACAAATTGTCGATTACGGCTCCGTAAATAATTACTTTGTTCGAAAAAAGTTTGAAAAAATCGAGTTTTGCGTTCAAATGTTCGCTGTAAAGCAATGTGTCGCCTTCGAGGTCTTCGATATATACATCTTCGAGATTTACGGTGTTAAACAACTTGAAACGCGCTTTGGAAATCGAAACTTTGGTGTCGAGTTTGGTTTCGAGAGTTGACGTAATTTTGTTTACTATGCCTTGTTGAACACTGTTAAATTGCAGTAAAATAAGCGCAAAGATTGGAATTGCCAGCAAAATGGCAATCGTAATCAGCGATATTTTTAGCGACTTTTTGATAGGCAATCTGTTTTTTCTGACAAAATTATAAATTTATTTCACTTTATCTTGATTTTTTGCAACAAAATCTTTCCAACCTCGGTAAGCCTGCGTTGTTTCGGGTCGCCCCATTTGCAAATAATGACAGTATGCAGCCGCCAGTCCATCGGTCGCATCTAATTGAGGCAGCATATTTTCAGCCGGAATTTTCAGAAATCGTTGCAGCATATCGGCAACCTGATTTTTTGACGCCGCGCCATTTCCGGTAATTGCCATTTTGATTTTCAGCGGCGCATATTCGGTAATTGGAATATCGCGGTGCAAAGCGGCAGCCATTGCCACTCCTTGTGCTCGTCCGAGTTTGAGCATCGATTGTACATTTTTCCCGAAAAACGGAGCCTCAATAGCCATACAATCAGGATGATATTCGTCGATTATAGCCAATGTTCGCTCAAAAATTCGCCCGATTTTAAGATAGTGATTTGCATACTTTTTCAAATCGAGAATACCCATTGTTATAAGTTCGGTTTTGTTGCTCACGACTTTCAGAACGCCATAACCCATAACGGTAGTGCCCGGATCGATTCCCAATATGATAGTTTCTGTTGCCATTTATAGTTAGTTAATAGTTTATAGTTAATAGTTTATAGATTTCAAAAGGCTGTATTTACGAATAGTGTTGCTATATTTTCCCGTAGGGAATTCATATCAATAGAAATATTGCCACCAACCTGTATTTTTCCCCATAGGGGATACCCCAATAAAATATGTGAATATTACAACAGACTATTTCATTTACCAACATTATTTTAAACTTTAGCCTTTCCAAAATTAGTAGTTTTTTCGTCATTTCGCGCTTTCATCCTTTCGCCCCGAAGTTTATAGTTGGTCTTGAAGTCTCACAATCTAATAGTCTAATATCTCACCTTTAAAATAAAATATTTGAAATTTTAGGCAAAAATAGTTTTATTTTCCGAAAAACGTATTATCTTTGTCCCGCTTTTGAAAAAAAAGGGGGTTTAGCTCATCTGGCTAGAGCGCGACACTGGCAGTGTCGAGGTGACCGGTTCGAGTCCGGTAATCTCCACAATAAGCGGATGTAAAACACTTGTAATCAACGTATTACAAGTGTTTTTGCAGTTTATACTATCTGATTTATTTTTGTCTGGGAAACTATAATATTTTAATTATCAGATGTTTAACCTTAAAAAATAGACGATTATGTCAAGAAAACAGACAAGTTCTGAACAGAACAAAATATTTGGTAGGGAAGTCAAATTATCGTGAAACTCTTTTAAGTGTGTATTGAGTTTTACCGCTTGTGGAAAAATATATATTAGAAATCAACGATTATAAATTAAATCTAAACCGTATTTTTTGTATTTTGGAAATCTCTCATCGCTACTTATAAGTGGAATGCCTTCCGCTATTGCTTGTGCAATTATCAGTCGGTCGCTGGGGTCTGTATGTTTATCAAATGTTACGAGTTTGGCAAGTTGCTGAATGTGTCCTCTGTTTATATATCGCACTTCGTAGCCGAGTTCTTTCTCTATGAAATCGAAAATGTCAAGAGAGGTTATTTTTACGTCCTTTCTCAATTTTATATTGTCAAATTGTATAAGCGCAATAAATTCCTTTACACACTCGGAACTGACAAATATTATAGAATTGTTATAGTCCAAAATATCACGAACTTGACTTGTAAAATCGTGCTCTGTTAGCATTTGAACAAGCACATTTGTGTCAATATAATAAATTTCTTGTTTCATTTATTCACAGCTCTCCTATTGACAATTACAAATATGCCATCAGGGTGGTCGCGCATCCATTGCCCGGCTTTTGATAATTTGCGTGGTTGTTCTGCTCTATATGTAGCAGAACCTAAATTTCTACTTGATTGAATTGCTGCTGTTTGCATAATGTTACTGTTTTTTTATTTGGTTTATATAAATCAATACAAAAGTAATAATTATTTTTCAAACGCAAAAATTTTTACTTTTTTTGTGTGTGGTAAAACTCAATATGTCAAAGAACGCCGGTTTTTTTTTTGAGTGGCAAGCAGCCGGTCGAGGATGCTATGCCGATGAGGAATATATTATCTATTGTTTATATTCCATTATTTTTATTATTTTTGTCGCTAAGTAACGAAATAAGTATATGAAAAAACTATTATTTACAATTATTTATTGTGTATTAATATTTGTGCTTTCGGCGCAAAGTTTGGAAATTG
>JAITXR010000269.1 GCA_031284665.1 Paludibacter sp. | reverse complement strand
ATTTTAAACCCAATTGATTTTTTTTATCTAAATATTTAAAATCAAAGACTTAAATTTGTAACTTAATGCGCATTATCATTTATCTATTATTATGAAAAACCTATCAAATTTTAAATGCTACACTTTTGCCTGTTGTCTGGTGGCGGCTATGGCAGTGTCAAGTATTGCAAGCGTGCAGGCACAAAAACGCAAAACCACCTCTATTCCGCGCGACAGTTCGTTCACGCTGTACCAAACTTTTATTAAAGAACAAAAACGCTTGCCGGAAATAAAAATGGCGCAACCGGAATTGCCCGCCAACATTAGCGTTCACGAATCTTTGGTCTATTCTGTAATAAAAAACACAGCGTACGGAAAGCGCGAATTGCATCTGAACATTTACCGCCCTGCCGACCAACAAATCTATCCCGCATTACTAATGATTCACGGCGGCGGCTGGCATTCGGGCGACTTGACTTTGCAAATCCCGCTGGCGCAACAAATCGCATCGCGAGGCTATGTAACTGTAACTGTGGAATATCGCCTGAGTCCTGAGGCTCTATATCCTGCCGCTGTGCACGACATTAAAGCCGCCATTCGCTGGTTGCGTGCCAATGCTGTGCAGTATGGTGTTGATGTTCAACACATTGCGCTGTCCGGTTGTTCGGCTGGCGGTCAATTAGCAAATTTGGTAGGGATGACAGGCGATGTGGCGCAATTTGAAGGCGAAAATGGAAATCCGCAACAATCAACTGCGGTACAGGCAGTTATAGATGTGGATGGAAGTGCCGATTTTTTGGTTGCTCCACGTATTGAGAAAGCACGCGCGGCTCGTGCCGAAAATAAAACCTTGCCCTCTAATGCGCTGTGGCTTGGCGGCACATTCGACGAAAAACCTGAAATCTGGAAAGAAGCCTCCGCTGTGCGTTGGGTAACATCCAAAGCCCCTCCCATCTGCTACATCAACAGTTACGGACGTCTGCACGAAGGGATGGACAGGCAAATAGAAATGCTCGACAGCCTCAAAATTTATTCCGAAGTGCATCTGATGGAAACTACGACACATCCGTTTTGGTTGCTGCATCCGTGGTTTGGCGCAACAGTCAATTATATGACAAACTTTTTGGATAAAACTTTTAAACCCACCACAACCACCATCCCCGAAGGTAAATATCATTTTGTGGTGGCGCAAGATGGCAGTGGCGATTTTACTTCCGTGCAAGCCGCCATCGATGCAGTGCCCGATTTTAGACAAAGCGAAACGCGAATTTTTATCCGCAACGGCGTGTATCGCGAAAAAATTGTGTTGGCAGGCAGCAAAAAATTTGTTACTCTCACAGGCGAAAATCGCGAGCGCACCATTATTATGTACGACGATTACAGCCTGAAAAAAAACGTTTTCGGCGAAAATAAAGGCACAAGCGGCTCGGCAGGATTTTATGTGTATGGCAGCGATTTTACGGCTGTAAATATCACTTTTGAAAACACGGCAGGACCTATTTGTCAGGCAGTTGCAATGTATGTGTTGGGCGACAGAGCAGCATTTTACAACTGCCGTTTCCTCGGCTATCAGGACACTCTGTATGCCAATGGCGAGGGCGGGCGGCAATATTATTGGCATTGTTATATCGAAGGCACAACCGATTTTATTTTTGGCAATGGCACTGCGTGGTTCGAAGAATGTACTATTTATTGCAAAATAAACTCGTATATTACAGCCGCCAGCACACTGCAAAATACGAAATTCGGCTATATTTTCAATCGATGCACGATAACTGCGTCGCCCAAAGTGTCGGAAATGTATTTGGGACGACCGTGGCGACCATTCGCTATGACAGTTTTTATGAATACTGAACTGCCAGCCGTAATTTGCCCCGCAGCATGGCACAATTGGAGCAATACCGCCAACGAACAAACCGCGCGATATATGGAATACAACAACAGCGGTGCAGGAGCCAAGATTGACAAACGTGCCGCATGGGCGAAAATACTGAACGCCGACCAAGCCTCAGAATATACATTGGAAAAAGTAATGCGGGATTGGAGCCCGAAAAAAGGGGAAAACTTGTAAAAGCGCGTAAAAAATCGTTCAGATTTATTAATCTCACAGCAAATAATTATATTTTTTGTTGTAATTTTGCAAATAGCAATAAAAAATTTGTAAACAAAAAAACAATTCTAACAAAAATGAAAAAAGTAATTTTTCTCCTAACATTTATGGCACTATTTATTACTGCATGCAAAACCGATAAAAAAACTTCGGGAATCAACCTTACCAACCTTGACTCAACAGCCGTTGCCGGCAATGATTTTTATCAATATGCTTGTGGCGGTTGGATGATTAACAATCCTTTGACCGACGAGTATTCGCGCTTTGGCTCGTTCGAAAAACTTGGAGAAGAAAGCCGCAATCAAATAAAAGAGGTTATCGAAAAAATCGCCTCACAAAGCGTTGTGATTGGCAGCGTAGAACAAAAAATCGCTGATATTTATAACCTTGCAATGGACTCAACTCGCCGAAATGCTGAAGGTTATGCGCCCGCGCAAACTTTGCTCGACCAAATTGCCACACTTAAATCGTCCGAGCAAATTGTTGCCATTTTGCCAAAACTTATTCTTACCGGAGTATCGCCGTATTTCGATATTTTTGTGGATGCCGATGCTGAGGACAGCAAACAAAATATCTTACAAACATATCAAGGCGGACTTGGCATTCAGCGCGATTTTTTTGTTGACAGCGACGAACATAGTGTCAATATCCGTACAAAATATCGTGAACATATTGAAAAAATGTTTCAACTGTTTGGCTTTCAAAACGATGCTAAAGCAAAAGCCGACGCTGTTTTTGCTATCGAGGCACAATTGGCAGCAGCACATTTTTCAAAAGAATTATTGCGCGACCCACACGCAAATTATCATAAAATGTCGGTCGAATCGTTAAAAATTCTTGTGCCGCAAATCGATTGGGAATTTATCTTTGAATCACTCAAACTCGATATTCAAGAATTAAATGTATCGCAAGTTGAGCCTTTGGCTGCCGCCGGAACAATTATTGCCACCGAAACGATTGAAAATCAGATTGCTTACCTGCAATGGAATGTTATTCATAACGCAGCAGGTGCTTTGAGCGACGATATTTATGCCGAAAATTTTGATTTTTACGGTAAAATTATGTCGGGCAGAAAAGAAGTGCAACCACGATGGAAACGCGCTGTGAATGCCGTTAACGGAACTCTCGGCGAGGCGGTCGGACAATTATACGTTAAACAATATTTCCCGCCCGAAGCAAAAGAGAGAATGATAAAACTTGTTGATAATCTGAAAATTACACTCGGCGAACGCATCGAGGCATTAGATTGGATGAGCAACGAAACAAAAGCCCGCGCAATCGAAAAACTCGGAACTTTTTATGTTAAAATCGGTTATCCCGACAAATGGCGCGACTATTCGGCTCTGGAAATCAACGCAGAACAAAGTTATTTTGAAAACCTAACGCGAGCCGGCGAATTTGAAATGCAGTACAACCTCGCTAAAGCCGGAAAGCCTGTTGATAAAGACGAATGGTTAATGACACCGCAAACCGTGAATGCTTATTACAATCCGGCAACTAACGAAATCTGTTTTCCCGCTGCAATTTTGCAGTATCCGTTTTTTGATATGCAAGCCGACGATGCCTTTAATTATGGCGCAATTGGCGTTGTTATCGGACACGAAATGACTCACGGTTTCGACGACCAAGGCAGACAATACGACAAAGATGGAAACCTAATTGACTGGTGGACAGAAGAAGACGGCAAGCGATTTGACGAACGGGCAAAAGTTTTGGCTGATTATTTTAGTTCTATACAAGTTGCGCCAAATGTTTATGGAAACGGACAATTTACGCTCGGCGAAAATATTGCTGATTTTGGAGGATTAAAAATTGCTTTTCAATCTTTGCAAAAGGCGATGAAAACAAATCCGCTTACAACAGTCGATGGATTTACGCCAGAGCAGCGTTTTTTCCTTGCTTATGCTACTGTTTGGGCAGCAAATATTCGCCCCGAAGAAATTTTACAACGCACCAAATCCGACCCACATTCGCTCGGAAAATGGCGTGTTAACGGTCAAATGCCGCACAATGCCGATTGGTACAAAGCTTTTAATATTAGCGAAAAAGATGCAATGTATCTTGCTCCCGAAAAACGCGCAAGTATTTGGTAAGAGAGTTTGAAAAGTTTGAGCGGTTTGAATTGTTCGAGAAGTTTGAATAGTTATCTAATTAGCAAAGCAGTGACTAATGATAAAGGTGCGAAACGTAATAGGTTTGGAAAAACGTGTTACGTTTCGTGCGTATGTTTTTTTCTGGATTGCTTCGTGCCTCGCAATGACGGGCTGCAGACGTGTGTTCCGCATCTTATCATATTAATCAATAAAATCAAGTAAATCAAAGTTTAGACAGAAAAATCTCAGATTAAAAATTGGCAAATTTTGCCCAAAAACGCAAAGTTTTCTAAAAATTACAATAACTTTGCAAACTAAAAAACGATGACTCCCATAACTCTCACTCAACCACAGAAAATTGTTTTCGGTGCTAATGTTTTAAATCAACTTCCCGCCGATTGTCAACAAGCCCAATACAAAAAAATCCTGCTCCTTGTGGCATCTCCATTGCTCGGTGTGGCAC
>JAITXR010000112.1 GCA_031284665.1 Paludibacter sp. | reverse complement strand
TGCGCCAACTATTGCTATTTTCATTTTTATTGATTTATGGGTGTTTAATAAAATTTCTGCAAAAATAGTTCATTTTATTAATTATCCCAAAAAATATTACCATCAACTCATAATTTCTTCTATTTCTTGTTTTAAAACAGATAGATGTCGTTTGATAATTACCCAAACGATAGAATTGTCAATATTGTCATAAGAATGAATAATTCTATTGCGAAAATCTATAATTTGCTTGGCATTGGTTAATGTAAAGTCTGTATTTTCCTGTTTGAGTTTACTTATAACTTCGCCGATAATTCCTAATTGACGTTCAATGGCACTTTGAGTTTTCAAGTCCTTTTCGTAGGCAGAAAAACTGTCTATTCCTTTCAAAAAATCCTCAATCAAAGATATTGAATGTTGAATATCAAATAAATACTTGCTTACTTTGTCCATCGTATATTAATTTTCGAGTTTTGTTTATTTCGGTGATTAAGAATGGATTACTCAACGTGTTTTCCGACAATAAATCTACTTTTCTTCCAAACAGATTTTCGAGTTTTTCCCATAGTGAAATCAGCAATTCGCCTTTTTCTTCGGGTGGAAGATTTGCCGTTTCAACCAACACATCAACATCACTTGTTGCCTCGTTAAAATGCGGCGTAAGAGCAGACCCAAACAGATACAGTTTTTTTACAACCTTGTTTTTTGGCAAGATTGCATTTAGTTTCTGTCGATATTGTTCTAAATGTATCATTGAAATATGTTTTGAGTAATCAAATACAAAAGTACAACGAAAATACTGATTTTTATTCAATATCTTTGCAAAAGAAATAGATTTGGATAAAAATTTTCAATTTATAAAAAAACTTCCTCGGAATATTTTTAATACGCTTGAAATAATTTCTGCAAAAATAATTCATTTTAATTAATTCAATATGTTACTTTTGTAAAAAAAGAAAAAATGAAAAAGATTTTTTTAATATTATGTCTATTGCCATTAAGTTTATTTGCTCAAGTTACAGATGACTTTTCCGATGGCGATTTTACTCAAAATCCCACTTGGACTGGCACTGCCGAAAATTTTATCGTAAACCCTGCATTTCAACTGCAATCGAATGCTTTGGCTGCTTCAACTTCCTATCTTGCCACGCCTTCGCAGGCAATCGACAATGCTGTCTGGGAATTTTGGGTGCGGATTGAATATCCCACATCGTCGAGCAATTACGCATCGGTATATCTTGTGAGCGACCGCGCCGATTTTTCGGGCGAATGTAACGGCTATTATGTGCAAATCGGCAATACAAACGACGAAATTTCGCTTTACCTCCAACAAGGTGCAACAAAAACAAAAATTATTGACGGAGCCGACAGACGTGCTGATACTATGCGCGTTGCCGGTCAAACTATTTATCCCGAACTGCAAATTAGAATAACGCGCGACGGCGAAGGGAATTTTGCCTTGTACAGTAAAAATATCTCGCGTGGCGAAAGTGATTTTTATCTCGAAGGCACAACAAAAAACATAAAAGTAACATCAAGCGAGTTTTTTGGGCTGCTTTTCCGTAATTCGGGCGCAACCGGCAAAGCATATTTTTTCGATGATATTGCAGTATCGGGAGACAAAACACAAGACATTACGCCGCCCACATTGACAAAGTTTGAAATGCGCTTGCCGAACGAAATTTTTATGCAATTTTCCGAAGCAATGAAATACGAAAATGCTGATTTTGAAATAGATAACGGCATCGGCAAAGCGGAATATACGCAAATTACAAGTGATAAAACGGCTATTTCGTTGTTTTTCGACCGCAATTTTGAGCAAGGAGTTTTATATACAATTTATTTTTCGGGCTTAAGCGACCTTGCCGGCAATTTTATGGATGAAGGTCAAAAAGTGTTTGGAATAGTGGAAACTCCCGAAACAGAAGATGTTACGTGGAATGAAATAATGTTTGATTCGCCCGCAGGGTCGCAAGAATATTTGGAAATTGCCAATCGCAGCGATAAACTTATTGACGCTTCAAAATTATGTTTTGCCACCCGCAACGCTGCCGGAAAACTTACTACCGCTCGCCACATTCCTGCCGGCACTTATCTTTTTCCTCACGATGTGCTGGCGTTTTGTGCCAATCCCGACTCGGTGAGCAGTTACTATAATCTACCGCCCGAAAGCCATATTGTGCAAACAGCGTGGACAAGTTTGAACAACGAAAGCGCAACTGTGGCATTGTTCATAACTGAAAATGCTGATACTGTGATACTTGACGAGTTTACATATTCGGCAAAATGGCATCATTCGCTGATAAAAAACAAAAAAGGCGTGGCTTTGGAAAAAATAAATCCTGCGTTATCGTCGGCAAATGCAGAATCGTGGCACTCGGCTGCTACTTCGGTAAACTACGGAACGCCGGGTTATCAAAATTCGCAGTTCCGACAAATTGATTCCGACACACAAAACGAAAAATTCATCCGCCTCGAGCCATCCGCTTTTTCTCCGGACAACGACGGAGTGGACGACCTACTATTTATAAATTACAATATCGGCGCAAGCGGTTTTGTGGCTAATGTGGTGATTTATTCAGCCACCGGCGTAAAAGTAAAGCAACTCGCCTACAACGCCCTGCTGCAAAGCGAAGGCTACATTACTTGGGATGGCAGCAACGACCGAAATACAATCGCAAATTCGGGAGTCTATGTTCTTATGTTCGAGGCATTTAATCCTGATACCGGACAAAAAAAATCACAAAAATTACCAATTGCCGTTTCTACAAGATAAAGTGCTGTAAAGTTTGAATAATTTGAATAGTTTGAGTGTTTGAATAGTTTGAGTAGTTTCCAAATTAGTAAGTTATCACTAATCACTAATCGTTAATCACTGTCTTTGTTCTTTGTTCTGTTTTTTGTCTGAATCAGGATTTACAGGATTTTTGGATTAGCAAGATAAGATGCAGAAAAAATT
>JAITXR010000100.1 GCA_031284665.1 Paludibacter sp. | reverse complement strand
CATGGCAACTAAAATTGCCAAACCTGTTATTAAGCAATATCAAACTATTTTTAATCAATGTATTAAATAACGTTAAATCTTTTTATATCTATTGCAAAGTCATTTGACTTTATCTACGGGATTGAAAACCGTAATATATGTTGATTTACAGCAAATTACAAAAATACGTCATTCTAGTAGGGGATAAAAATTTTTTAAATAAAAAGAAATGACGTAAATAAAAAAAATGCCTTTCTGTCTTTCTGTCTTCTTGTTTATTTATTAAGCGCAAGCGCTCTTTTATATGAACAGAAAGACAAGAAGACACGACGAAATACAATATATTGGTTTTTAATGAATTACAAAAATACGTCAATGGTAAAAACAATAAACAATAAAGAAATTAAGAAATGTAGAAATTTTTCCTATCAAATCAATCTTTTAATCCTTTAATCCTGATTCAAACTTATAATTTAAAAAAAATGAAAAAACTATTAATAATCAGCATTTTACTGCAATTATCCTTCGCGGTATCTGCTACCGACAAATTTGTGTTTGAAGGCACAAGTTCAAGCGATTTTCCGTTGATAATCAATGGAGTATCAGCAAGTATTCGTTGCGACGATAGCGATGCGGGCGTAAAGTTGGCTGTAAGCAATCTTTATCAGGATATTGAAAAAGTATGCGGCGTAATGCCAAAAGCAGTTTCGCCTAACAGCATAATTATCGGCACATTAGAAACTTCCCCAACTATTGCGCGACTTGTGCGCGAGGGAAAAATATCAAAAGATGACCTTGACGGCAAACGCGAAAAATTTATTATTCGCACTATCGAAAATCCTATCAATGGAGTGAAAAAAGCGTTGGTAATTGCCGGTAGCGACAAGCGCGGAACAATTTACGGTATTTACGAACTTTCGGCGCAAATCGGGGTTTCTCCTTGGTATTATTGGGCGGATGTGCCTGTAAATCATAAAAATAATTTGTATGTAAAAAATGGTTTATACACCGATGGAGAGCCTGCTGTGGAACTTCGCGGAATTTTTATTAACGACGAGGCTCCGGCTTTTCAGGGCTGGTGTGTGGAAAAATTTGGCGGCGTAAATTCCAAAATGTACAAAAATATGTTTGAACTGATTTTGCGCCTTAAAGGCAATTTCCTCTGGCCTGCGATGTGGGGAAACTGTTTTTTCGACGATGACCCGAATAACGGCGCGCTTGCCAACGAAATGGGAATAGTAATCGGCACTTCGCATCACGAGCCACTTGGGCGTGCCCACGACGAATGGCGGCGTTATGGCAGCGGAGCGTGGAATTATCAGGCTAATAAAACTGCTCTCGATAAATTTTGGCAGAGCGGAATGGAACGAATGAAAAATTGGGAGAAAATTGTAACAATAGGAATGCGTGGCGATGGCGATGAGGCAATGAGTCCAACTCCAAATATTGAATTGCTCGAAGATATTGTGAAAAATCAACGGCAAATTATCGAAAATGTTACCGGTAAACCGGCAGCCGAAACTCCCCAAGTGTGGGCATTATACAAGGAAGTACAGGATTATTACGACAAAGGAATGCGTGTGCCTGACGATGTAACCTTGCTGCTCTGCGACGACAATTGGGGAAATGTCCGCAAACTTCCCGCACTCGATGCGCCTGCTCATAAAGGGGGCTATGGAATGTATTATCATTTCGATTATGTGGGTGGTCCGCGAAATTATAAATGGCTAAATATCACGCCAATACAAAAAACGTGGCAACAAATGGATTTGACTTATTCGCACGGAGTGAAAAAACTTTGGATAGTAAACGTAGGCGACCTTAAGCCGATGGAATATCCTATTTCCTTCTTTTTGGATATGGCGTGGAATCCTAAACAATTCAATGCCAACAATTTACTCGAACATACCGAAAAATGGTGCGCTCAGCAGTTTGGTGAAAAATATGCAAAACAAGCCGCCCGAATTATCAATCTTTACACAAAATACAATCGGCGCGTAACTCCCGAAATGCTCAATGCTCGAACTTATTCGCTCGAAAATTATAACGAATTTGAAACCGTAACTGCACAATATCGCCAACTTGCTTTGGACGCTGCGCAACTTTACGTGCTGCTGCCTGCCAATGTCCGCGATGCCTACGACCAATTAGTGCTTTTTCCGGTGTTGGCTGTTCAAAATATTTACGAAATGTATTTTGCCGTAGCAAAAAATACTTATTATTATGAAAAACAAGATGTTAAAGCAAATTTCTGGGCTGATAAAGTAAAAGAATTTTACAAAAACGATTCCGTGCTTACCGCTCATTATCATACTGATATTGCCAACGGAAAATGGAATCACATGATGTCGCAAGCGCATATTGGCTACACATATTGGCAACAACCGCCATTTCAAATAATGCCGAGTGTGCGTTATTTGGCAGAAAAAACGGAAACGACCGAAAAACTTTTTGTGGAGCAAAACGGCTATGTTTCGATTGAAGCCGAGCATTATTCCAAAAAAAGCGAAACACCTCAAATTTCGTGGATTACCATTCCCGAAATGGGGAAAACAGTCAGTGCCATAACTACTTA
>JAITXR010000156.1 GCA_031284665.1 Paludibacter sp. | reverse complement strand
TTTTTTATTTCGTTGGGCATTCGTTATTGTGTTTGCTTTCAGACACATATCAATGTTTGCAGATTTTTTATTTACATTAATATCGCTGTATGGAAAATCACAATCGTCTTTTTGTAATGTATTTCCATTTTCATCAATAAGTTTATAATCAGTGCTAATTGGCTTAAAATCGCCATTAAAAAATTCTGTTTGTGTCTCATAAGCAATGCCTTCTGCATTAAAAAAGTTGCATTTTCTTTCAAAAGCAAAAGTTTTTCCATCTTTGTCAAAGTAATGCGTTAGTGAGATAAACCAATCGCCACTTTCGCTGAAAGGAAATTCTATAACCTTAATAATTTGTTCTGTATTGTCATAGAGAATGTTGTAAGAAGTTGCAACATCTTCAGGAAAATTTCCATTTTTGATTTCAATTGGAACATCTTTGTCGTACAATTTGGCAAACACAGCAATATCTTTGTCTTTGCTGTGATTAAAAAGAGTGTCAATCATTGCCTTTTGTAATTTTAAGTTTTTCAAAATATCCTTCTGAGATGCAGGAGAATTATTTTGAGAATAAGAAAATTGTATACTGATAATGCAGAGTAACGAAAATAATAGATTTCTTTTACTCATGTGGCTTTTCGGACTCGCCCCGTTTTTGAAATGGTCTCCGGACTCCATTGTGCTACCATAATTAGCTGATTCTCTGATAATTTTGTTTCTTTGATTCATGAAAACTGTTTTTTTAATTTATATTAAATATTTATTTTTATTCCTTTATTTTTGAATATAGAAATAGCGTGGAAACGACCTGTTGGGTACTCAGGTTTCCACGCCTATCGAATCCTCTAAGTCGCCCCACGCCGTACACACGGCGTTTCGCAGACTTATTCTTGATTCGAAAACTCAATAATTGAGTCTAATGTGGAAAATGAGTACCAAGAATAGCAGCAAATCGCTATTTTTATATGTCTTATATAGTGCGTATTAACTACGCTTTTTTTAGTTCATATGCAATTTTTTAGTTTTAACTATTTGCAAAATTATAATTATTTTTTTTATTTCCATTCAAAAAGTTATTTTTTGGAAAAAAAATTTTTTTGCTATTATCTGAAAGTCATCTGCTTGTTGTCAGAATCTGTTGACTATCGTTTATTTTTCTTCGATTTGTGCTTGTATTTTTTTATATAATTGAAATTTTCAATGATATTTTTATTCTTTTCAGCCCATTCGCAAAGGTCAGCAAAAAATAATGGATCAGAATAAATCATACCTGAATTTATTTCTCCGTCTATTTGTTCATCTTTTTTTACTCCCATTGCCTTCATAAAAAGTTCCACAAATCCATTTGGTTGAAATTCAATAAAATGCTCTACAAGTGGGGTTGTTACTATTCCTTCAATGTCTTTACTTTGCTGTAAAATAATAGCGTAAGAATATATAAGTGCTCTAAAATCATTATTGATAGAGCATTCGATTAAATAGTTGTTTATGCTGTCAGGAATAGAATTAAATCTTCCTAATTCAAGGGAGTCTCCATCTAAATAGTGCAGTGGTTCATAATTATCTGCATATAACTCACACGCTTTTAGCATTTTTAGGTCGTATTCATTTATATTGCTGTGTACTGCCTGTTTAGATAAAGAACAACTACAAAACAAAATAATACTTAACAAACACAATATGTTTTTATAAGTAAAAATTTTCCTTTTCATAATTTTTCTGTGCTTTAAATTAATTATGCGAATCAAGAGTTAAGAAGTTCCGTTATAAAGTACCTAACTGCGCAAAATATCAGTAAATTTTCAACTCTTAATTTGCTTAATTATTGATTCTATTGGAATAACAATTGCGTTATCTGTATAAAAAACTATTGGATTAAACGCAGCAATGTGTTTTACATATTTAGATAATATAATTTCTGAATATGCAACAATATGATTATTTAACCATTTAACTAATTCACTTTCTTGAAATTCAGATATTTTATCAGTAGAATATAGATATATCACAAAACTTTCGTGCGCTTTCAATCGTTTTGTAAAAGAGTTTGAAAAAAATTCAGATGTGAATGTTGCAATATTCCAATCCATAGCGATACCCGCCAATGAATCATCTCCATTTCTTTTAATAAAATGGTTTTTAATTTGCTCTTCATCGGATGTGCCCAAACTACTACTTGTCCATAAATAATAATTTACCGAATCTTGATTTGTTATAGAATAAGACAGCGAGAAAAACCTCTGCCCATCTACAAAATATTGGTTTGAATGTGTTGTTATCGCAACCTTAATACTATCACCACAAGGTAAACAGTAGCAGATATATATGGTAATTGTAACAATAGAAATTATTGTTTTTTTCATAGTTTTTACTTATTCGGCAGTATTGGCTTGCTGTTTGTGCTTGTGTTTTGTCTTAATTCCTTAATTCCTTAATTTCTACATTTTCTAATTATTTCTCCGCTATCCGGATGTTTTCAGTCCAAGCACAGAATTTGAACTAATTATCTTGCAGTAAATGTGGCGAGATAAACAAATTAGGACATTAATCACTAACCATTTATCATTAACCATTATTTCTTAAAGTTCCCACTGTTCAAGGCTTTCGATTAATTGGTCAAAGTTGTGGATTGTAGATTTTTCGCTTATTTCCTTAATTTGATTTTCGAGAGCCTCTGCGTAACTTTCTTCTTTTACATCTCTGATAACGCCAAGTGCCACCGGTAAATCGGGACCTTCCATTGTGGCGAGTTTAAGTTGCAGCGTAAAGTCCTCACATTGAGCGTCGTGTACCAAAATGTCGTTGGGAGTAATTCCGTTTTCGCCAATCGTTACTACTTTGAGGTTTAAGCCATCGAGCATCAAACCTTTGTCGCGATTTTTCCCGAAAATCATTGGTTTTCCGTGTTCAAGGAATATTGTTCTATCCTGCCGAGTTTCTTTTTCAGCCAGCCAACCGTGCGCCCCATTGTTGAAAATCATACAATTAACCAAACATTCCACCACCGAAGTTCCTGTGTGCCGGGCTGCGGCAATCATACAAGTTTGCGCATTTTTCAAATCCACATCGAGCAGGCGTGCAAAAAATGTTCCGCGTGCTCCAAACGTTAATTCCGACGGGCGGAAAGGTCGCTCTATTGTTCCGTATGGCGACGATTTGGTAACAAATCCTTTTTTTGTGGTAGGCGAATATTGTCCCTTTGTCAGCCCATAAATCTGATTATTGAACAGCAAAATATTAATGTCGTTATTTCGTCTTACGCTATGGATAAAATGATTTCCGCCAATTGCAAGGCAGTCGCCATCGCCTGTAATTTGCCAAACCGAGAGTTTAGGATTGGCTACTTTTACACCTGTGGCAACAGCCGCTCCGCGCCCGTGAATAGTGTGAAATCCGTAACTATTAATATAATATGGCAGGCGCGAGGAGCAACCGATACCGGAAATAACGGCAATCTGATGTGGCGGCACAGCGAGTTCTGCCATTGCTTTTTGCAATGAATTTATTACTGCGTAATCGCCACAGCCCGGGCACCAGCACAGCGGTTGGCTGCTTTTGTAGTCCTGAGCGGAATATTGTTTTGTTTCGGCAAACATAGTAAAGTTGAAATTTAGAAGTTAAAAAAGTTGTAAATTACTGCCGATGTGTCAGTTGTAAATTATTAACGCACCGGCAGTATAAAAATTAAAAAAAATATTTATTTTTTCTTGGTTTCGGTTTTGGATGTTTCGAGTGTAGCATCGTAACCGATTTTTTTTAAGGCTGTTTGCAATTTTTCGGTGTTGGTTTTAGCATCGTCGAAAGTAATTGTTACCAAATTTTTTGTTAAATCGAAAGTGAGTGCTTTTACTCCTTTTTCGTAAGCGATATTTTTTTCGATTATTTTTTTGCAATGTTCGCCGTGCATATTCGACACATTAAATATTGCTGTTTGTTTAGCAGAAAATGCTGTAAACGAGAATAATACCGAAAAAATGACTGATAATACAAGTTTTGTTTTCATATTGTTTAAATTTTAGAATAAAGAACAAAGATGTGCAAAATTACAATCAATTACCTTGTGTATCAATGTCTTTATTATGAGTATTTTGTTTATTTATTTTATTGTTTTTTTTTCAAACTATTCAAACTGTTCAAACTGTTCAAATTTTAATATTTATCTAACGACCAACGCAATCCTACATAAAATTTGCGCCCGTGCAACGGACCCCACACTAAGGAGGCATCAAAATTTCCGCTGTTTGGATTTGTTACGTCGATTATTGCATTTGCTTGTACAAAATTAGTAATATTTTCAGAACCACCATATACCGACCACGTTTTAAAATTTTTTGTTATTTGTGCATTTAATACTGTATATGGCTTAAAAGTCTTTTCCCATAACGGATTTTCGGCATCTGGGTCGGGTAGGCGACCGCCACCGTTGAACTGCGCCGTAAAGTCAAACTGCCATTTTTTCAGCGGAGTTTGATATGTGGCTGTGATAAGACTTTTGTAACGCGAAGTAAGTGGTTTTTGGCGCAAAACTCCTGCAATAGTGGTCTTTACGTCCATAATGCGATGCGCTGCTGTGATTGTCAATCCTGTTAACACTTCCATATTTGCCTCGATTTGCGCATTGCGGGAGTATGATTGCCCGTCAAGATTCTGAAAATGAACTGCGTGAGGGTCGGAATCCATATCGGCAATTACTTGATTTACAAATTGAGTATGGTAATATTCGCCCGAAATAGTTAAATCTCTGTTAAAAATATCAATGTGAGATAAAAAACTAATGCCGTAATTCCACGATTCTTCCATTTTCAAATTGCTGTCGATATTCAGTATGCGATTGCTTGCCAGCAGATTATTGTTTTCAGCCAAAATATTCGGCGAGCGAAAACCCCTGCCCACACTTGCCCTTAACTGAAAATGTTCGCTTGCATTATATTTCAAGTGCAATCGCGGTGTGAAAAGCGTTCCATAAAGCGAATTTTCGTCAATTCTGGCACCGGCAAGCGCAATAAATTTATCGTTATAATTAAATGTATATTCGGCAAATGTGCCTGCTGCAAGTTCCTTTCGCGGAAAATTTTCGCTTGTATGAATTGTAAGCAATTCGGCGTATTTGTCGAAATTTATACTTGCGCCCGTAGTTAATTTATGCATTTCGCCAAACGAGGTGGCGTAAATCAGATTTGCATACAAATTATCCTGATTACCTTCGTATTTCCGATGACCGTATTCAGCGTCCTGATTGTGTATCGAGCCGCTGATAATCAAACCCATACTTTCGCCTTTTTCGGCATTGATGAGAAATCCGTTTTTTACAAAAAATTCGTAACGTTTTGTGTCAATTCCGATATGATAGTCGCCGTCGATTTGTCCACCCATTCGGCGTTCCGACAGTGCGCGCACAAATGCCTGAAACTCATATTTATTTGAGTGAAATTTCCAGCGATTTGCAAAATTATATTGGCGAATCATTGGCATATCCATAAAATTGTCGTTATTTTGGTCAAGTTTAATAAATTCGTCGGAATAATGCAGAAACACGCCTGTTGTGAGACGAGAATTAATGTTAATGGCGGCGTTGGCATTAGTTTCAACTCTGCCTGCATCGCTTCCAAAAGCATTGAGATGAACAATTTGGTCGCCATCAGGCTTTTTGTATTCAACATTTATTTGACCGGTTATTGCCTCGTAACCATTTATAACAGAGGCAGTTCCTTTTGAAATTTGAATACTTTCCATCCACGAGCCGGGGATATAACCAAGCCCAAAAACAGAGGCAATTCCGCGTAAATTCGGAATATTTTCGGTCATCATTTGAACGTAACTACCTGATAATCCGAGCAATTTTATTTGTTTTGCGCCGGTAGCAGCATCGCTGTACGACACATCGACCGAAGGATTTGTTTCAAAACTTTCGGAGAGATTACAGCAGGCAGCCTTAAACAGTTCTTCGGAATTGATTTTTTCGGTTTGAACTATTGCCTGTCGCGATTTTAATGTGCTAAGTCGCGCCCGTTCAATTGACACTTCGCCGAGTGTCAGATTGTCGCGCAGTACTATGTTGTAAAACTCATCGCGATTTGTAACTGTTACAGTATCCGAAACATATCCTACATAAGTTATTATCAATGTGTTATGATTATTTGATGCAGGAATTGTGAAATATCCGTCAGCATCGGCTACTGCGCCAATTTGCGTATTGAGCCATAAGATGTTAGCGCCAGCCAGCGGCTGATTGTTGATGTCGGCTACTCGTCCTTTTATTTGTGATTGTAAGGTGAATAGCGAAAATAATAATGTAATATTTATGATTATTGCTTTCATTTTGTAATTTATTTTTGATAGTCGCAATGGTAGCAAATTAAATAATGTGTACCAACGACAATTTTGATATTATTGATTTTGTATTTTTTCGACATAAGTTATTGAATAACTTGTCGTTATAAAATAACTTTACGTTTAAATCAATAATAACGATTTGAAAGCAAGCAGTTGTCTGCCTGTGATTATCAATGGTGGCTTGTCAGTAAACCGGCATTGTTCGGCGGAATTAGTTACAAGGCAGTCGTGCTGATTTGAGCCGAAACTGCAAAATAGAATTATTTGAGAAACAGGCGTTTTTGCGATTTCTGACGACGATTCGTGCGATGGAGTTTCCACTTGTAGTCGTACAAATGAGCAATGTTGTTCGGATTTTGCACATTCGTCATTGCGCATTTGGCTTTTGCCAGAATGTGAGCAGCAATTTGCTTGTATATCAAGTGTTTTTTTGCAATTTTTGTTAATAATTGCTTCGATACCCTGACTTTTGCAATTTGGACAGCAAAATTGAGATATATTGTAACCCGTCCCTGCTAATAGAAAGTAGAGAGCAAAAGTTACTGAAAATATGTATGTTAGCAATTTTTTCATTAGCGAACTGTTTGAATTTGCACTACAAAGATAATTGTTTTTAATTAAAGTTGTTATTTTGTTGGTTTATTTTGTTGTAATCACTATTACTCCGTTTGCTCCTCGTGAGCCCCACGCCGCGCCATCTTTTTGAATTTCAATAGTTTTAATATCGCGTACATTTATAGAATAGTTTGCCTCGTTGAGAGTCCCGATTGCTATTCCGTTAAGCACCACCAGCGGCTCGTTGCTGCCTATCAACGAACGTTCGCCGCGTATCCGAGCCGACACTTCGCCGTTATTCATATTCAGATTTAGTCCGGCAACTCTGCCATTGAGTAACTCAGCAAGCGAGGAAAAGTTGTATTTTTCCATCAACTCTTCCACGTTAAGCGATGTAATTGGCTGTGTATTAAATTTTTGCACAGCCATATCTTTCCCGTTGGGTGATAAATAACTGTATCGCCGCGCCGAATTAAGTTTTACAACTATCGAATCCATACCTGCCACAGGAAGAATTGTTTCGCCAAACTTTGGTAACACAAGCATAATGGAATCGAAGTCCGACAAGGCATTAAACACAAA
>JAITXR010000098.1 GCA_031284665.1 Paludibacter sp. | reverse complement strand
GTAATTCCATCCCCCGAATTTCGTGAAAACGGATTAGGTTTACGCGGCAGTTTAAACCATTGAGTATTCTTGTCAATTCGCGAGCGTGGTCGGGAGTATCGTTTATGCCGTCGAACAATATGTATTCAACCGAAAGTCGCCGTTGATGTGCAAAATCGTATTCTTTCAGTTCGTTGATAATGTCGGCAAAAGGGAATGCTTTTTCGGCAGGCACAAGGTTTATTCTTTCGTCGTGAAAGGGGGAATGAAGGCTGATGGCAAGATGACAGTTTGTGGCATCGAGAAATTGTTTCATTGGCTGAATTAACCCCACTGTGGAAAGTGTAATGCGGTGAGGACTCCAAGCATAAGCGTAATCGGCGGTAATAATTTCGATAGTTCGCAGCACATTTGCGAGATTGTCCAACGGCTCGCCCATCCCCATAAATACAATATTTGTGAGAATATCGGCTTGCGGCACTGAATAAATTTGATTTAAAATATCGCTTGCCGACAGATTTTCGATAAATCCTATTTTCCCTGTATGGCAAAACACACAGTTCATCTTGCAACCCGCCTGCGACGAAACGCATAATGTATGTCGCTCGCCATCAGGAATATACACTGTTTCGATATAATTACCTTTTTCGGTCAGGAAAAGATATTTCCGAGTTCCATCCGTTGAAATTTGTTCTTCGACAGGTAATTTCCGCCCGGTCGATATATTGTTTTGCGACAGTTTTTGTCGGTTTGCAAGCGATATGTTCGACATTTGCTCAATCGTATCTGCACGTTTGCGATATAGCCAATCGCTAATCTGGCGGGCAGTAAATGCGGGCATCGATAATTCTGTAATTGTTTGTTTAATTTCGTCAGGTGTTTTCCCAAGTAAAACCATAATAATAAGGTATTTAAAAAAGTATTAAAAACGCGCAGTTTAATTTTGCTCTAACTCTGTTAGGTTTTTTAACCCCTAACAGGGTTTTATAACCACAAAGTAAATGAAGTTAATATTAAAAAAATAACGGAATGAAGATATTCTCTCACTCCGTTATCCACATTTATATATATAGTCAAATTAAAAAAATCTTAATCTATTGTCGGTAATATTTGCTTTATTGCGAATATCTTGAATAATCAGGTATGGCAACGAATAATTCAGTTGTTGATTTAATTGCTGTATCTGAATATTTTTGTCGAAAGTAGCAGCTGTTTCTTGCGGGTTAAGAGTTTCTATTACATAAACTCCGGCATTTCCTTTTATAGGATTTGAAATTTTGCCTGTCGGCAATGTTGTTGCAACTCCTTGTACAGCAGGCTCAAATCCGGCAACTCCAAATTGGTATGACGAAAAGTTTACAGCGTTTGCTGTTTTTACTTCAAAACCCAAAGTGGCAGCCAAAGCATCTATCGAAGTATTGCCGGCAAGTTTTTCGGCTATTGATTTTGAAATTGCTTCGGCTTTTTTATCCTGTAATAATTTTACTTTAATTTGAGGAGTAACATTTTCAACACTTCGGAATCCTTTTTTGACAACATCGGTTACAACTGTTACTATATTACGGTTGCCACAGTCGTGAACATCCGAAACAGTACCGATTTTGTTTTCAAACAACCATTGAACTAATTTGCGAGTGCCTGTAAGATTTGCAATATTGTTTGAAGTTGCGGGTAATTCGATAGCATTTTGTACGAGATAACCTTTTTCTTCGGCTTTTTTCGAGAAATCAGCAGCCTTTAATTCGGCAGCAAATTGTTTTGCCTCGTTAAAAATCTGACTTACAGTAGCATTGCTCGGACTAACAGAGATCTGCAGGAAAGCGAGTTTTACTTTGCGTGTAGGTTTTGTTTTGTCGGTAATTTTGAAAATCATCGTTGCGTTGCTGTTTTCTTTGATAAACACATCATTCACTTTGCCACCAAAAGCGTTGTGCATTATGGTAGTGTCCATTCCTGTCATATTGTAGGTAATCCATTCAATATCACCACCTTTCGAGGCAGTTTGAGCGTCGTCCGAATATTGAGCGGCAAGAGCGGCAAAATCTCCACCTTTATTAATTACAGCAAGTAAACTGTCGGCTCTACCCACGTGTGCCGGAGTAACTGCGATGTAACTCAGGCGTACCGAGTCCGACGAAATAATGTTGTTCTCCACAATGCGAGCCATTGTGTGTGTGTTGTTTGAAAAAATCGGGTCGGTAACGCTGCCTACCGGATTGCTGAATGCAAAGTCCTTATATTCTTCCGGCACTGTGGTTTCGGTAAAAGGAATATCGCTAAAACGTACTTCGGAGTTGCGGTTTACAAATACTTTGGCATCGTCGGTCGCGCGGAATTGCGCTGCAAGTGTATCCATTTCGCTTTGAACTTTCTGATAGTCCTCTGCCGATGGTTTTACTTCAAAAACCACATAATCCATTGAACGCAATTCGTCGGTTTTGTATTCGTTTTTGTGTTTGCTATAATAGTCGCGTATTTCTTGGTTGCTAACTTTCAACAACGAGTCGGGATAAGTAAAATAAGGTTGTACAAAATAATTTACATCCACGCTTGTTTTTGCAATATCAAAACTGTGCTGCGCATCTAATTTATTGGCAGTAAGCGATTTGCCAATTAAAGTTTGAAGTTTTTCCTGCAATACAGATGCTTTTATTCTCGATTGCACAAATATCCAAAAATTGGTATATTGTTGCATTTGTTGCTGTGCTTCCGCATTGCCTTCAGACTGTTCTATTGCCTGCAAAAATTGCTGAAGATTTGCAATGCTGAATCTGCCGTTTTCGTCGGCAAACAAGCGACTTTGCTGAATTATTGGATGAATTTTGTAGCCAATCAGGTACTCGTTCAGTTCGTCTTTACTTACCGTAAGTCCCATTTTTTCGGCTTGTGCACCGAGCAATTGGTCATTCAAAATCATATCCCACACCGATGCCCGAATTTGCATTGCAGCGTCTTCGCCAAGTTCGTTGGTGTTGTTCTGAATTTTATAATAATCGGTAAGTTGATTTACCATTGGCTCAAAGTCTTTGAAATAATCAATCGACTCGCCATCGATTTCGCCTATGATTTGACGTTGTTTGTTAAAATACGATGAGCCACTATTAAGAGCATCGCCAAGAACAAAGGCTAATAATGCAAGAAGAATGATTACTATCAACCATACTCCCCAACTTCTGATTTTTGTTAATACTGCCATTTTCTATAGTTTTGTTTTTTTAATTTATAATTTTTGATTAATGTTTATTCACAAAATTTGAGCGGCGAAGATACTAAAAAACTTTGTAATAACCAAAAGATTAAATTTTTTTTACGTTCAAACTGAATTTTTCTGCATAATTATGTTTTTTCGGCTGGTTTTGTGCTATCTTTGCCGAATTAATTATCGAAAATTTTACTTCTCAGTGTACTTGCAAACCACTTAAAAAACAAGAATATGAAAACTTTCATCTCGCTTTTCTGGCTTTTTCTTCCTTTTTGGCTCAATGCGCAAACTAATTTGCAACTGCATTATGATATGGGCAAAAATCGTAATTATCTTACTTCTACCTTCGAGATGTTTTCGGATGACAAGTTCGGAAACACGTTTTTCTTTGTCGATATTGATTTCGACGGCGGAAAATATCACGAGCCTTCGATGGCTTATCTCGAAATTGCTCGCTGCTTGAAGTTTTGGGACGCTCCGTTTTCGGCTCACATTGAATATAATGGTGGAATGATGGGCGTGCAGGGAGATTACCTGCCGATAAATCACGCTTTTTTGGGAGGTGTGGATTATGCTTGGAACGACACGAAATTTACCAAGTTTTTGAATTTCAAAGTTTTATACAAATATATAACGGATAAAACGCCGCTCTCGTTTCAATTAACAGCGGTGTGGACTTTGCATTTTTTTGATGGTAAATTTACGGCATCCGGCTTTGCTGATTTTTGGCGCGAGACAAATACCAATTTTACTAATGCAGCAGGCAAGGAAATTGAGCCGATTGACACAAAATTTGTGTTTATTTCCGAGCCTCAATTTTGGTATAATTTCAGCAAACATTTCGCGGCGGGCAGCGAAATCGAAATGGCAAGTAATTTTGGCAGTGTTTATGGATTTAAAGTTTGCCCAACGCTGGCGGTGAAATGGATTTTTTGAGAATAACAGCAGAAACGCGGCACGCCACGTCTCTACAATTTGTATTTCGCCATTTCGCGGTACATTATTGAGATGCTTTACGCCTGTCTCTCCACTCTGTAGCCTCTGTGGTCAATTTTGTTAATAATGTGTCGTTGTTATGGATATTATCTTTTTTATTTTAAGTATGTAAAATAAATCACATATTCCGGTTTTTAATCCCAGTTAGAGCCTGTCCGGCGTGTTGGGGCAAGGCTCTACTGAATGTTTTTTTGTATTAATCAAGAAAATCTTCTAATCCCGTAAATGATTATCTTCTAACCATTTAGCCAAATCTTCGTTCCAAGAATCCGAATCTACGCCATTTTCGGGAAGACAAAAACCGTGTCCACCCTGTCGGTATTCTTTATACACACATTCAATTCCGTGTGTGCGGAGCGAATCGGCAAAGTTTCGCGAATGTGATATTGACACTATATCATCGTCGATAGCATGAAAAATAAACGCACGAGGAGTATTTGAGGTAACGTGTAACTCGTTGCTATATAGCGCAATAAGCGAATCGTTTTCTTCTTTTCCAATCAGATTTGTTCGCGATTGACCGTGCGTATCGCTTATTAATGAAATTACGGGATAACCGAGAATCATAAAAGCCGGTCGCTGTTCGGCAGTAGCGTAGTGCGTGCTTACGCTTGCCGCCAAATGCCCTCCTGCCGAAAAACCCATAACGCCAATTTTCGCTTGGTCAATTTGCCATTCGGCAGCGCGCTGGTGAATAATTTCGAGCGCAGTTTTAGCATCTTGAAGCGGAATTTCGTGATGTCCGTTAGGCATACGGTAATACAAAACAAATGCCGAAATGCCCATAGAATTGAGCCATCGAGCCATATCAGACCCCTGAATTTCGTATGCTAACCCAATATAACTTCCACCGGGGAGTATAAGTATGGCTGTGCCGGTATTGTTGTTTTTTGGCGCAGGATAAGCGTAGATCCGCGCTTGCTCTACATTGTAAATAAATTTCGCATGGCGGTCGGTAACTTCCTTGCCTTCGAGTTCGTTGCTTTCGGCTGCTCCGGTAGGATAAAGTAATATTTTTTCGCTGTACGGTCGGCACGAAATAACTGTGAAAAACAATATTGTTACGATAAATGCTTTCATTTTCTTTAACTTATTATGTTGATATTGAACTAATTATAAAAAAAGTGGCTATTGTTTTCCAATTTGCCACCTTCTATTATCAGCGGAGAGAAAGGGATTCGAACCCCCGGTACAGTTTTGCCGCACACACGCTTTCCAAGCGTGCCTCTTAAACCACTCGAGCATCTCTCC
>JAITXR010000079.1 GCA_031284665.1 Paludibacter sp. | reverse complement strand
CCGTGCGCCGGTCGCCACCAAAATATTGCTATCTTTGTGCTGCCCCTCGACTTGCATGTGTTAGGCCTGTCGCTAGCGTTCATCCTGAGCCAGGATCAAACTCTTCGTTGTATTTTTTTTTCTACATTTTTTGTTTTTCCGTAACTCAGAATATCCTTAAATTTATTCTCGTATTTCTTCTTTAATTGACAGGGAGTGTCATTTCTTTTCCCTCCCTTATACTACATTTAAGTTGTTCAGTTTTTCAAAGATCTCATGTTTCCATTTCGTATTTAATAATACTATTTTTCCGAAAGGGCTACAAAGGTAATACCTTTATTTTTATTTACCAAATTTTCCGGTAACTTTTTTTCAAAAAAATTCAATATTTTTTTTTATTATTTATGTTTCAACACTTTACAAATTCATTATTTAATCAATTTTCAAGCGTTGGAAGTTTTCTTTCTCAATTTTGCTTTGAGCGTAGGGTAAATCTATTGTTATTTGTGGCTCGTGCCGACTTGGCATTTCATACATTTTGTCCATAATAATAGTTTCGGTAATGGCACGCAGTCCTCTTGCTCCAAGTTTAAATTCGATTGCTTTGTTGACAATATATTCAAACACATCTTCGTCGAAAATCAATTTTATATCGTCCATCGCGAAGAGTTTGATATATTGTTTGATAATTGAATTTTTAGGCTCTGTAAGTATTCTGCGTAAAGCCGTGCGGTCGAGTGGCTCAAGGTAAGTGAGCACTGGCAACCGCCCTATTATTTCGGGGATTAGCCCAAATGATTTCAAGTCCTGCGGTGCTATGTATTGCATCAGGTTAGCAGTATCAATTCGTTGATTATTGATTACGGCGTTATATCCTACAACGTGAGTGTTGAGCCTCGATGCGATTTTTTTCTCAATTCCATCAAATGCGCCTCCGCATATAAATAGGATGTTTTCGGTATTAACCGGTATTAATTTTTGTTCAGGATGTTTTCTGCCTCCTTGCGGCGGGACGTTTACAACTGAGCCTTCCAATAGTTTGAGCAGTCCTTGCTGAACGCCTTCGCCACTCACATCGCGTGTAATGCTCGGATTATCGCCTTTACGGGCAATTTTGTCGATTTCATCTATAAACACTATTCCGCGCTCGGCTGATGGGACATCGTAGTTTGCTACTTGCAGCAGTCGGGTGAGGATGCTTTCAATATCTTCGCCAACATAACCGGCTTCGGTCAGCACGGTGGCATCTACTATGGTAAATGGAACGTGCAGTTTTTTGGCAATGGTGCGTGCAAGAAGTGTTTTGCCTGTGCCTGTTGCCCCTACCATTATAATATTGGATTTTTCGATTTCCACGTCATCGGCACTATGCTTTTGCATTAAGCGTTTATAATGATTGTAAACGGCTACCGACAGATATTTTTTTGCCTCGTCCTGTCCTATTACATATTGGTCGAGATACGCTTTTAATTCTACCGGTTTGGGCATATTTTTGCCTTCGATATTAAACTTGTCGGATTTGTCCTGCGATTGACTTACTAATTCAGATGCAAGTTGAGCGCAGACATTACAGATATTTACTCCTCCCAAACCTGTGATTAAAAGGTTAACATCGTGTTCCTCTTTTCCACAAAAATTACAATATTTACGTCCTATTTTAGCCATTAGATTACTTTTGCCTGATTTATCAATATTTGGTCTATCATTCCATAATCGCGCGCCTCGGTGGCGGTCATCCAGTAATCGCGGTCAGAATCTTTTTCAACTTTTTCGAATGGCTGCCCTGAATGATTTGCTATTATGGTATAAAGTTCGGATTTGAGTTTGAGCATTTCGCGCAGGTTTATTTCCATATCGGTGGCTACTCCTTGAACTCCACCACTTGGTTGATGAATCATTATGCGCGAATGTTTGAGTGCCGAGCGTTTGCCTTTGCTGCCGGCAACTAAAAGTACTGCTGCCATCGAGGCAGCCATACCGGTACAAATTGTGGCTACATTGGAGGATATAAACTGCATTGTGTCGTAAATGCCCAGACCGGCATGAACAGAGCCGCCGGGTGAGTTAAAATATATTGAAATGTCTTTGCCCGGGTTTGACGAATCGAGGTAAAGCAATTGCGCCTGAATAACATTTGCAGCATAATCGTCGATTTGTGTGCCGAGAAAAATAATTCTGTCCATCATTAATCGCGAGAAAACGTCCATTTGTGTTACATTTAACTGACGTTCTTCGAGAATTGAAGGTGATATATAATTGTCGCTCATTTGGGCGTATTTATCTAATGATAATCCATTCATTCCCAAATGTTTGGTAGCATATTTTCTGAAATCGTCGTTCATAATTTGTTGTTTATTTGAGTGTTAAGTATCAAATTGAAAGTATTAAGTATCAAGTATAAAAAAGATGCTTTGCTCAAGAAAGCAAAACATCTTTTTGTGAGCGTGCTATCTTATTTTTATTTAGCAATTACACGAATCATTTCAACGAGTTTGTTTGAATATCCCCATTCGTTATCGTACCAAGCAAGTACTTTTGCAAAGTTAGAATCGAGCGAGATACCTGCTTTTGCGTCGTAAACCGAAGTAAGAGCGCATCCGCGGAAATCGGTTGAAACCACAGCCTCTTCGGTATAACCGAGAATGCCTTTGAGTTCGCCTTCGGAAGCGGCTTTCATAGCAGCGTCGATGTCGGCTTGTGTTGCCGGTTTGTCGAGTACAACTGTCAAATCGACAACCGAAACATCCGACGAAGGAATACGAATCGACATACCTGTAAGTTTGCCGTTAAGTTCGGGAAGAACTTTACCTACTGCTTTTGCAGCACCTGTTGAGGAAGGAATAATGTTTTCCAAAATTCCACGACCACCACGCCAATCTTTCGACGAAGGTCCGTCAACTGTTTTCTGAGTTGCTGTAGCAGCGTGAACTGTTGTCATTAAGCCTTTAACAATTCCAAATTTGTCGTTCAACACTTTTGCAATTGGAGCAAGGCAGTTTGTGGTGCAAGATGCGTTAGAAATAACATCCTGTCCTGCATATTTGTCGCTATTTACGCCAAAAACAAACATTGGAGTTGCGTCTTTTGAAGGAGCGGAAAGAATAACTTTTTTAGCACCTGCTTGAATGTGCAAGCGTGCTTTTTCGTCGTCGAGGAAAAGACCTGTTGATTCTACAACAACTTCGGCTCCTACTTCGTTCCATTTCAAATCGGCGGGATTTCGTTCAGCCGTGAGGCGAATTTTTTTACCGTTCACAATCAGAGTGTTGCCTTCGACAGCAATTTCGCCTTTGAATGCGCCATGAACAGAGTCATATTTGAGCATATATGCCAAATATGCAGGTTCGAGCAAATCGTTAATACCTACAACTTCGATGTCGTTTGAGAAGTTGTAAACTGCGGCACGGAAGACCATACGACCTATACGTCCGAAACCGTTAATACCTACTTTAATCATTGTTTTTTTATTATTTATTTGGTTAGAAAAATGTTAATTGAAAAATCTGTGACCCCGTTGGGATTCTAACCCAAGACCTTCAGAACCGGAATCTGACGTTCTATACAGCTGAACTACGGAGCCGTGCTTTTTAAAATCAGGCGCAAAGGTAATATTTTTTTTTAATTTCTACGACTATTTCCCAAAAAAATGAGAATATAATAAACCAATTGCGCAAGCGAGCCTAACGCAGCCACAACATAAGTGTATGCCGCAGTTTTAAGGGCATCTTTTGCGGCGTCGTGGGTTTGATAATCGGTAATTCCCGCTCCGTTGAGCCAGACCAAAGCACGACTGCTGGCGTTAATTTCGACAGGTAAAGTTATAAAACTAAATAGCGTGGTGGTGGCAAAAAGTATTATTCCGCCAAGTAATAATTGTGGAAATGTACTTACAAATACTATTCCGGCAAACAGCACCCATTGCATCCAATGCGAAGCAAAATTGACCACCGGCACTAATTTCGAGCGCATTGTGAGTGGAGCGTACGCTGTGGCGTGTTGCACGGCGTGTCCACATTCGTGAGCCGCAACTGCTGCCGCTGCCACTGAGTTTGACGCATAAACGCCTTCGCTCAGATTGACCGTTTTGGTTGCAGGATTGTAATGGTCGGTTAACATTCCACCGGTTGCAACTACGCGAACATCATAAATTCCATTGTCGTGCAACATTTTTTCGGCAACATCTTTGCCGGTCATTCCGTGCGGAATGGGAATTTTGGAATATTTTTTGAATTTTGATTTCAAACTTGCTGATATTGCATAACTGATAAGGGCAAATACTCCGAAAATAATATACGAAATATACATAATAATAATGAATTATAAGTTAAACTGCGTTCCCGATAATCGTCGGGAAATTGTCAACCGCCTATTGTCAAATATCTTGCCAAACGACAATTTGTCAGTTTTTTTTAGAATAATACTTGTGTTTCGTAAAATTATTTATATTTTTGCAACCCGAAAAAATGTAAGGAAAAACGAATGTTTGGAATAATAATACAAGGTATATTAATTGGTTTGTTCATTTCTGTGCCGGTTGGACCGATAGGAATGCTCACTATTCAACGAACGCTTAACCGCGGGCGCAGTTCGGGCATTGCCACAGGGCTTGGTGCCACAACGTCAGATTTGGCTTATACCTTTATTACATTGTTTTTTCTGCGTTTTGTACTTGGTTTTATCGAGGAACACAAAATTTTAATTCAAATATTCGGCAGTATTATTCTAATTGCATTCGGGCTGTTTACCTACCGCAGCCATCCCGCAATGCACAAACCCGACGAACAAACATCGCACAGCATAGTGAGCGATTATTTCAGCGCGTTTGGGCTAACATTATCTAACCCGCTGATACTCTTTATTTTAATTGGACTTTTTGCTCAATTTGGCTTTGTTGACAGTCAATCAACTTTTAGCGATATATTAGTTGGCATACTGTCAGTTTTAGTTGGCGCAACTCTTTGGTGGGCAACACTTACATTTATTGTCAGCCGATTTCGGCGCAAATTAAGTCACGGAGGATTAAGAATAATCAACCGCATTTCGGGCTCTATTATTATTGTAATAGGACTTGTAAGTTTTATTGC
>JAITXR010000028.1 GCA_031284665.1 Paludibacter sp. | reverse complement strand
AAGCATCGTGCTCATTACGCTGCGAGTAGAGTGAATTGTGCTCATATTCAGCGATTTGTTTTTGCCAAAGTTTGTTCATAATTTATCTTTCATTAATAGATTGCAAAGATAAATTAATTAATTGAAAATTCACAATTGATAATTGATAATTAAAGAGCGGGTACACAGTGTAAATTTCTAAACGTAACCGATTGTTAAAACCGATTACGTTTAATTTATTACAAACCCACGCAAGCGATTTTCTTGTGAAAATATTTTGAATTATGCGAATCGAGAGTTGAATAGTTAGGGACGTAATATTGGTAGAAACGAATGATACCGACCAGCGTGCCAAACGTAATGACAATACTTTTTCTACCAACATATTGTCCCCCGATACGTCGGGGCAGGCTCTAACGGAACAAAAAATCAGTAAATTTTCAACTCTTGATTCGTATGAATTGATTACATCATCATTTATTGTTGTTTGAAGAAATTGAGTTGTTTTTAGATAAAAATGTTTTGTTGTTAAATGAAAAGTATTTATATTTGTCAAAAAATTAATTTATCAAATAAAAATAAACCACCTCAATCCAACAACCGGGGCTTTACACCCACTTTTTGTGGGATTGATGGCTGACAATTAAAAAAATGGGCAATCCCAAAGCATTTTTAAAAATAGGAAGAAAAGAAGCAGGCTATCGTCCTGTGCACGACCGTGTGATGGATTACGGCGAAGTGGAGCAAACGCTCAATATGGAAGACCGAATGTTGCAAGCCTCGCGCTGTATGGAATGTGGCGTGCCGTTTTGCCATTGGGCGTGTCCGCTCGGCAACGTTATCCCCGAATGGCAGGATTTACTTTATCGTGGCAAATGGCAGGAGGCATATCGAGTGCTTGAATCAACTAACAATTTCCCCGAATTTACAGGGCGAGTTTGTCCCGCGCTGTGCGAAAAAAGTTGCGTTCTCAATCTTCAACACGAGCCGCTTACAACTCGCGAAAACGAAGCCGCAATTACCGAACACGCTTTTAATGAAGGCTTTGCACGGGCATATCCGCCAAAAACTCGCACCGGATTGACGGTTGCCATTGTAGGCTCCGGTCCTGCCGGACTTGCGGCTGCCGATATGCTCAATCGCGTTGGGCATTCGGTAACTGTCTATGAAAAAGACGAATATATAGGCGGATTGTTGCGGCTGGGCATTCCCGATTTTAAACTTAATAAAGAAATTGTGGAACGGCGGCTTGCCTTGTTACGTGCCGAAGGGATTGAGTTTGTGGCAAATACAGAGGTGGGGAAAGATATTTCGGCTGAAGATTTACTCGCAAAATTCAATGCCGTTTGCCTTGCCACCGGTGCCGGACAAGCACGCGATTTGCCAATCGAAGGGCGCAACCTGACAGGGATTTACTTTGCGCTCGATTTCCTAAAACAGCAAAATAGAGTGATTGCCGGACAAAATATCCAAACCGATAATCTGATTTCAGCCAAAGGGAAAAAAGTATTGGTAATAGGCGGTGGCGATACCGGCTCCGATTGCGTGGGAACTTCTATTCGCCAGCGAGCCGAAAGTGTTACGCAAATAGAAATTTTACCGCAGCCTCCCGAAAACGAAAACCCCGCCACTCCCTGGCCTCAATATCCAAATATCCTGAAAACGTCGAGTTCGCACTTCGAAGGATGCAAACGCCAATGGGGGCTTGCCTCAAAGCGTTTTGTCGGCAATAATGGCAAACTTACCGCTGTGGAAGTGGCTGAAGTGGAATGGATAACAGACCAAAACGGCAAATTTACAATGATTGAAACCGGCAACACACAACTCATCGAGGCGGATATAGTCTTCCTCTGTATGGGATTTACAAGTCCGGTACACGCAGGTTTACTCAACGATTTGGGTGTGCAATACGATGCGCGTGGAAATGTCAAAACTGTACGCCCGTTTGAATCCTCAGTTGCAAAAGTCTTTGTAGCGGGCGATGTAACTAATGGCGCAAGTCTGGTAGTTCGAGCCATTGATTCCGGCAGACGCGCCGCAGCGGAAATCAATAAACAATTTGCCAATGTAATACCCTAATGTGCTAATTTGCCAATAAACAATTTGCCAATGAAGAAATTAAGAAATTAAGAAATTAAAAGATAGTTGATTAACTTTCAAATTAGTAGTCTTGTCATTCTACATTTTACACTTTACATTTTACATTTCACATTACTTATCTACCAAAATCCATAAATTATTTTTGTATATTTGCATAATTATCTCTAAATCTCTAATTTTATGAAATCACGTCAAGCATTCAAAATGTTTCTAAAACCGGGTTGTCAAGATGAATATCAACGGCGACATAATGCAATTTTTCCGGAACTTAAAAAACTGCTGAAAGATAGTGGAGTAGGTGATTACTCCATATTTTGGGATAAGGATACGAACATTCTTTTTGCTGTCCAAACAAATAGCGGCGAAGGTGGCTCGCAGGATTTGGGCGACAACGAAATAGTAAAACGCTGGTGGGAGTATATGGCTGATATTATGGAAACTAACCCCGATAATTCGCCTGTCTCAATCCCCTTACCCGAGTTGTTTTATATGGAATAAGAGATAGAAGTTAGAAGTTAAAGAAGTTATTTCTTTAGTTTATAGTTTATAGTAAATAGTTAATAGTCTGCAAATTAGCAGTTCTTATCACTAATCACTAATCACTTAAATTCGTAATTATCTCCATTAACCATTAACCATTAATCATTAAATATTATGCCTTCTTCAAAAAATAATGCAACGTCGTCTGTCGGTCTTGGTACTTTGCCGGTATTTTTGACTGCTATTTGTACAATTCTCGGTGCAATAATGTTTTTGCGTTTTGGCTGGGCTGTTGGCACAATTGGTTTTTGGGGTGTGATAGTCATCATTCTACTTGGGCATTTGGTTACAGTGCCGACTGCTCTTGCCATTTCCGAACTTGCCACCAATAAACGTGTCGAAGGAGGAGGCGAATATTTTATTATTTCGCGTTCTTTTGGTCTCAATATTGGCTCTACAATAGGCATTTCGCTTTTCCTTTCGCAAGCAATCAGCGTGGCGTTTTATATAATTGCGTTTACGGAGGCATTTCAGTTTTTTTTCGATTATTTGAAAACGGCATTTGAAATCAACCTTCCTCGTCAGGCAATTAGCGTGCCTGCGCTACTTATTCTTATTTCGTTAATCCTTACAAAAGGCTCTAAAGTGGGCTTAAAAACAATGTATTTTGTAATGGCGATAATGGGATTGTCGATTATTGCATTTTTTGTCGGGAAAACAGGTTATCACGCTGAGGCATCTACGTTTATTCCTGCAATTCATAATCCTGACAAATTTTTTGTGGTTTTTGCCGTTGTATTTCCTGCTTTTACAGGCATTACGGCTGGCGTAGGCTTGAGTGGCGACTTGAAAAATCCGGCAAAATCAATTCCGCTTGGAACTATTGCCGGAACTTGTGTCGGGTTAATTGTTTATGTGCTAATTGCGTGGAAATTAAGCGTTTCGGTTAGTGTAAACGATATGCTTGCCGACCAACTTATAATGACAAAAATTGCTATTGGCGGTGCAATTCTTATTCCGCTTGGTTTGGCAGCCGCCACTTTTTCGTCTGCTTTGAGTTGTATCCTTGTGGCTCCGCGTACTTTGCAGGCATTGGCGCGCGACGAGGCATTCCCTTCAAAACGGCTGAACACGTGGCTTTCGCATGGGCGAGCAAAAGACGGCGAGCCTCAAAATGCCGCTATTATCACTTCGCTGATTGCAATAGTCTTTGTGGTTTTGGGTGGTGTGAATGCCGTTGCCGAAATTATTTCGATTTTTTTCCTTGTTACTTACGGCTCGCTGTCGCTAATTTCGTTTTTGCATCATTTTGGCTCAAGTCCGTCGTATCGCCCAACTTTCAAATCGCGCTGGTTTATTTCCCTTATTGGTTTTGTGTTTTCGGTATGGGTAATGTTTCAAATTAACTCACTTTACGCCATATTTTCGTTTGGCTTAATGATACTTATTTATCTGTATATCAGCAATTATCATAAATCGCGCACAGGTCTTGAATCGATTTTTACAAACAGTATTTTTCAATTAAATCGCAATTTACAGGTAACTCTCCAGAAATCAAGCAAAAAAATTGCCGAGTCGAAAAACGAGTGGCGACCAAGTGCAATTTGTTTCTCAAAAGATTCGTTGGAGCGGCTTACGGCTTTTAATGTTTTGAATTGGATTTCGTATAAATATGGTTTTGGCACATACATTCATTTGGTGGAGGGATATTACGGCAAGGAAACTATTCAAAAATCAAAAGAAATAGAAGAAAAACTCATTTCATATTCCGAGCGACTCAACGGACAGGTTTATATTGATACAATTATTTCGCCCTCATATACTTCGGCGGTTTCGCAAGCCGTTCAGACAAAAGGAATTGCAGGAATGGAAAATAATATGGTGATTTTTGAATTTGAAAAAGAAAATCCTGTAAATTTGCCTGAAATTATTGATAATTTTGCAATGGTACGCGCAGGAAATTTTGATGTGTTGATAGTTGGAAGTTCGCATAAACAGAAAATGCCCGGCGATAATATTCACATTTGGATAAGCGGCAACGATACCGAAAATGCAAATTTAATGATTATGTTAGGTTTTATAATTCTCGGTCATCCCGAATGGAAACATTCAAATATCAGAATTTTTGAAATAACCGTCGAGAATAAATACGCTGAAACTCAGGCACGTATGGACGAACTGCTGCGTACCGGGCGGTTGCCAATATCTGCAAAAAATGTGGAAATCATTCTGCAAAACGAAAAACAAACAATAAAAGACCTTATCAACCAACGTTCGTCGGGGGCAGGTCTGACTATCATCGGTTATCGTAGCGAAAAATTAAAAGATACCGGCACAGAGCGTTTTCAAGGCTACGAACAACTGAAAACCGTGATTTTTGTCAATTCCGGCACACAACGCGAATTGGAATAATACTGAT
>JAITXR010000025.1 GCA_031284665.1 Paludibacter sp. | reverse complement strand
TGCAAGATAGGTGGGGGTGGCGCATTTTCTACCGAGCGATACATTCCTACGGAATGTTAAATATATTCAATTTGCTATATCTCATTGGTTGTTTTAAATTTACGTCATTTCTTTTTATTTGAATTTTTTTTATCCCCTACTCACAATGATGGGAACAATAAGTTCAACCCGCTCTTCATTTTACATTTTACATTCTACATTTTACATTCATTTCTTTGAATATTGTGCAAAAGTAAGAAATTTTACAGTTGTATAATAATTTTTATGCTAAAAAACATTATTTTTGCAGTCATTTCTCGAATCCAATGTCAAAATCCAAAAACTCGCTGTTCAAAGTATATATTCAGGCAATACTCGCCAATGTTTTTTGGGGATTTTCGTTTGTGTGGACAGATATTGCGTTAAAATCGCATATTCCGCCAATCACGCTCGTTACTCTGCGAATGATTATTGCTACAATTTTGCTTGGCAGTTGGGCAAAATTCAGCGGCAATTTGCAAAAAATAAAATTCGCCGACCTGAAATATTTTCTCGGACTTGCGTTCTGCGAGCCATTTCTATATTTTCTTTGCGAAACCTACGGACAGACAATGGTATCGCCCACAGTAACAAGTGTGATTGTGGCTACAATTCCGCTTTTTACGTCGATTATCGCGTTATCGTTCCTGCACGAGCGGCTATCAATTTCGAATCTCGCCGGTATTATTTTATCATTAATGGGAGTTTTGGCGGTAGTTTTTGCAGGCAACAACAACATTAGCGGACAAATTACCGGTGCAATTTTAGTTTTTGGCGCAGTGCTGGCGGCTCTCGGATACGCCGTTTTTGTAAAATATATTGTAAGTCGATACAACGCCACAACTCTCGTTTTTTACCAAAATTTAATCGGATTGGTATATTTTATTCCGTGCTTTTTTCTGGTTGATTTTCAGCATATTAATTCTATGCACTTTACTTTCGATGCTATTTTGGCTATCGGCGAACTGTCGTTATTTGCCTCTGTGGCAGCATTTATTATGTATTCGCACTCGGTAAAAGTATTGGGAGTGAGTAAAGCAGGCGTTTTTTGCTACTTAATTCCGGTGCTGACTGCGCTATTTGCGTTTTTTGTGGTTGATGAGCAACTCACTATCTTTCAGTGGTTTGGAATGGCGATAGTAATTCTTGGCTTGTTAGTTTCACAAATTGCAGGCAAAAAAATAAACTTTTACAATAATAGAAAGTCAAAATAAAATTCTACAAAATTAGTTTAAAACTCTGTTAGGGTTAAAACAAATATTAGTTTTCAAACACTGACAAATTTAAAAACCTAACAGGTGGGGTGTAAAAAATTTAAGGTTAATTAAAAAAATATTTGTTCCGAAATTTCCCGTAGGGAATATATATCAATAGAAAAAGCAACACCATAAACCCCAATTCTCCGTAGGAGATTCACAATATACGAATATGACAGATTAATAGAAACGCATTAAACCCGATTGAATAATGTGAAACCTCTACGAGGTTTTGTATCTGGGGTGACATATTATTTTCTATTGATATGCAAGTCCTATGGACTATGAAAAATTAGAACGCAAAATTAACTTGTAATTTTTTAACAGAATCTATACAAAATGAAAAAACTCTATTTCTTTACTATTCTTTCAACACTGCTAACTATCAGTATTTCAGCACAAATCCTTAAACCTGAAAATTACAAACATTACGTTGATTATTTTAACGCAATGGAAGACGAAAACATTGCACAGGCAATTCCAAACGCCCAATCGTGGGAGTGGATGAAACAAAACATTCCACTTTTTGACTGTCCGCAGCAAAATTTTGAAGAAATGTATTACTACCGCTGGTGGACTTATCGCAAACATATTAAGCAAACTCCACAAGGATGGGGCATAACCGAATTTCTCATAAATCGCTCGTATGCAGATAAATACAACCTGATTGCCTGCGCTATAGGACATCACGTTTACGAAGGTAGATGGCTGCATAACCGCGATTATGTAAATCAATATATTCAACTTTGGTACAGCGGCAACGAAGGAAAGCCAATGAAACAACTGCGAAAATTCAGCAGTTGGACTCCCGATGCGCTGTGGAACAAATACTTAGTAGATGGCGACAAAACGTTTTTGCTTGATATTTACCCCATTTTACAACAAAATTTTACCGAATGGAACGACCATCTCCTGCCCTCACGGCTCTATTGGCAGGAGGATGTGCGCGATGGAATGGAAGAATCCATCGGCGGCGGGCGGCGCAAGCAATTTGCTCGCCCCACAATCAACAGTTATATGTATGGAAATGCTGTTGCGCTCGAAAAAATGGCAAAACTCAAAGGAGATAAAGCATCCGAAAAATACTATTCTCACAAAGCCGACACAATAAAAAATCTTGTCGAAACATATTTATGGAACGACAGCAGTAATTTTTTTGAAACTCTGCGCCAACCAAGCGTATTTGCCCATGTACGCGAGGCTATCGGCTATTTGCCATGGTATTTTAACTTGCCCGCCAAAGCCGATAAATACGATGCAGCATGGACACAAATTACCGACAAAAACGGATTTCTTGCACCTTATGGACTTACTACTGCCGAACGCCGACATCCCGAATTTCGCACTCACGGATGCTGTAACTGCGAGTGGGACGGGGCTATCTGGCATTTTGCAACTTCACAAACGATGACCGCACTCGCCAATTATATTAACAATTATCCAAAACCAATTATCACCGACAGCGTTTATTTTCGGTTAATGGAATTGTATGTTGAAAGTCAGCATCATCGCGGGCGACCGTATATTGGCGAATATCTCGACGAAACTACCGGCTACTGGCTCAAAGGCGACCAAGAACGCAGCAGATATTACAATCACTCCACTTTCAACGATTTGATTATCACCGGTTTAGTTGGATTACGCCCTCGAAACGACAATACGTTGGAAATCGCACCACTCGTTCCACAAGGCAAATGGGACTGGTTTTGTTTAGATAACGTATTGTATCACAACAAAATAATAACTATCGTTTGGGACAAAACAGGCGAACGATACGGCAAAGGAAAAGGATTTTATGTTTTAGTAAACGGAAAAGAAGTTGCACGAAGCGAAAAACTCGAAAAAATAGTTAATAAAATATAAATTGACTGTTGCAAAAACTTTTTTCAAAAAAAAACGTTATATATTTATGTAACGATAATTACTGAAATTACAATAATTTTTTATACCTTCGCAAAATTATTTACACAAAACTACATGAGACAACTAAAAATTACCAAATCCATTACCAATCGCGAGAGCGCCTCTCTCGACAAGTACTTGCAAGAAATAGGACGTGAAGAACTAATTTCTGTTGAAGAAGAAGTAGAACTTGCTCAACGTATCCGAAATGGCGACACCGCCGCGCTCGACAAACTTACCAGGGCAAATCTAAGGTTTGTAGTCTCTGTTGCTAAACAGTATCAAAATCAGGGATTAACCCTCCCCGACCTTATAAACGAGGGCAATGTGGGATTGATTAAAGCAGCCGAAAAATTTGACGAAACTCGCGGTTTTAAATTCATTTCGTATGCCGTTTGGTGGATTCGTCAGTCAATTTTGCAAGCATTAGCCGAGCAATCGCGTATAGTGCGCCTTCCGCTCAATCAAGTAGGCTCGCTCAATAAAATTAACAAAGCATTTGCTCGATTTGAACAGGAAAATGAACGTAAACCATCGTCCGAAGAAATTGCCGATATTCTTGATATTCACGTAGATAAGATATTGGATACCCTCAAAGTATCAGGTCGTCATATTTCGGTTGACGCCCCGTTTGTGGAAGGCGAGGACAACAGTTTGCTCGATGTGATGATAAACGAAGAGTCGCCGGATGCTGACCGCGGTTTGATAAACGAATCGCTGAAAACGGAAATTGAACGAGTGCTTGAAAACATTCTTTCGGAACGCGAACGCCAAATTGTGAAAAAATTCTTCGGCGTTGGAGCCACAGAACTTACATTAGAAGAAATTGGCGATGAACTTGGTTTGACGCGCGAACGAGTACGCCAAATAAAAGAAAAAGCAATCCGGAAAATGAAACTAAATTCTAAAACAAATATTCTGAAAACATATTTGGGATAAGAAATAAAAATACAAAATACATTTTTCTCATAAAAAAGAGTTGGTTGAAAATTACCAACTCTTTTTTTTTCATTTCTCACCGTAGATTTTAATCTACGGAATAAGGTGTCGCCTCTGCGAGGCTTTTACCTAATTCTGGCATTATACGGATAATCATTTAATCTTATAAATAAAATTGAGAACTCAATGTTTCACTAAATTAATAAATTTTCCTCGCATTGCTTCCCCTACGTATCGAGGAAGCAATCCAAGATAGAATTATTTGTCATTCAGTTGATTAACTGATTAATAAGTAAAACATTAAGTATTCATAAATAAAATTTAAAATAAAATTTTATTTTTATCGAGTTGATAGTCTAAAAATTTATATTTTTGCACTACGAAACATAAAAAAAACAACTATCAAAATGGAAGAAATTACAGAAGCAATCGAACAATACGGATTAAATAAACAAAACCGCAAACGCACACTATTTTCACGAATTGGCGTAGTTGGCTGCGGTAAAGAAGGCAGTGTAATCGCTACTGTGGCTGCATTAAGAGGCATCGAAGTAGTTTTTTTGGAGCCAGATGCCGAAAAAATTGCAAACTCGTTCGCCAGAATTGAAGAAAAACTCGACCTGAAAATTGCAAATTGGGGAATGACCGAAAACGAGAAAAAAACTGTTCTCGGTCGCATTCAAGGAACAAGCAAATACGATGATTTCGCCACTTGCGACTTTGTAATCGAGGCTGTGCGCTACGACGAATCGGGGCAGCGGGAGCATAAACGCCGAAAAGAAGTTTTTAGCCGCTTAGAAAGCATTTTATCTCCAGAAGCAATAATCGCATCAAATATTTCGACTGTGGATGTTACCGAACTTGCATCCGAATTAACACACAAAGAACGTTGCATTGGTCTGCATTTTATCTCGCATATTTCTGATTCTCAAATAATTGAAGTTGTGCGCGGACTTTACACTTCGGACGATACTTTTGACAAAATTGTACATTTTACGAAACTTATTAACTACGACTATGTAGAAGTACTCGAATCGGCAGGACTTGTAAGTATGCGTATGTATTTAACGCAAATAAACGAGGCTTGCGGCATATTAATGGAAGGCATTGCAAGTATCGAGGACATTGACAAAGTAATGACAATTGGTTTCGGACACCGTCAGGGCGTATTCCGCACCGCCGACCAAATCGGCATCGAAAAAATTGTAAAACTCCTCGAAAATATGTACGACGAATACGGACACCTCAAATACAAACCCTCTCCTATCCTACTGCGCCTTATGCGAGCAAAACATCATGGCATCAGTACCGGTAAAGGTTTTTACGATTACAAAATTAGTTAATATGCAAATGTGTTAATATGCCAATTAAGAAATGAAGAGCAAAGATAGTGATTAACGATTAGTGATTAGTGTCCCGATAGCTATCGGGACTTCCAAATTAGTAGTATTTTCGTGCACCGTGTACCGTGTACCGTGTACCGTCATTCTTGGTAAACCAAGCGGCAAGCCGATTAGCGAGGGTATTCCCCGACGTATCCCGAGGTCTCCCGACGTGTCCCGATTTATCGTGGATTTATCGTGGATTTATCGATGTCTCGCGGACAACAAATGGGATTTGATATGCTCCTAATAATTTTTTTTTAAAAAGTTGCTCAATCAATAAACTTTTTATAACTTTGCATCAATGAAAAGAAAAATTACAACTTACGGTGGCTATTTTGAAACGTTTATGAATAGCTTGTCGAGTAAAGAACAAGATAAAGTACAATATGCTCTTCTGCTTTTGAAGACGGAAGACAGAGTGCCAATAAAATTTATTAAACTAATCAGAGATGGCTTGTATGAATTAAGAATTGAATTTAACGGAAATATCTATCGAGTATTTTTTATCTTTGACGAAGGTCAAATAGTGGTTTTATTCAATGGATTTCATAAAAAAACGCAAAAGACACCAAATATAGAAATAGAAAAAGCATTCAAAATAAAAGATAAATATTATGAAGACAAACAATCACAAAATTGTTGATTATGACGTAGTTCTCGATGCTAAATTCGGCAAAGAGGGAACAACATCAAGAATAGACGCTGAAGAAAAGGCATTTGCCTTCTATACCGGTCAAATTCTTGAGCAGGCGCGCAAAGATACAGGTATGACACAAAGCGAACTTGCCGAAAAAGTTGGCAGCAATAAATCGTATATTTCTCGTGTGGAAACAGGGCGCACAGAGCCAAGAGTATCTACGTTTTACCGTATTGCGTCTGCGCTGGGACTTTCTGTAGCATTAAATCCTATCAAAATTGCAACAGCATAAAAGTTTCTCATTCTGCTCCTTGCCACAATATTTTTTGCCTGTAGAAATACTCAATTATTTCCAACATAATTATCCCTACCTTTATTTAGCCACTGCACAAATTCTTTTGGGTTTTCGTTAAACGTCATCGATGTGTTCAGTGGTTTTCCGGCATTGTCCAAAATAACGTAATATGGTTGAGCATTATAGTTAAA
>JAITXR010000020.1 GCA_031284665.1 Paludibacter sp. | reverse complement strand
CTTTCAATTATCAATTAGTTTTTCATTTTTTTATAAAGCATTTTATCGAATTTATAAAGTCGTGCTGCTCTGTGTTTTACGCCTTGTTGTTTTTCGTCTAACGCTATGATATATTGAATTTGGGACATTTTTTTCTGAAAATTGCGAACATCCGATTGTTTATTGTAAATCGTATCGTGCAGCGTGCGTAATTGCGAAATTGAAAATTTACCCGGTAGCAGTTCAAACAGCAATTGCATATCGTTATCCAACTTGCCGCGAATATATTCTAATCCGCTGTGTATTATCTCGTTATGGTCAAACGCCAAATTCATTTTGCTCACTTCGTCTATCCCGTACCATTTGGCGGTAGTAACATCGGATTGCTGTTGAATTTTTCTGTCAATTTTTATAAGTGCCACATAACCAATGGTTACAATGCGCCCGATTTTTAAATTCATAGTTTTTTCGAGCCACAAAATATCACGTGGATTGTTTATCCTGTCAGGCTTGCCAAAACTGTGAAACTGGCTCATATAAATGTTTTTCAAACCGGTAAGTTCGCTAAGCACACGCGAGGCTGCACTATCCAAATCTTCATTATCGAGGATAAGAGAGCCGGGAAGTTTTTTATCGTTGTAATTTTGGTTTTGCTCGGCTATTACGCGCTCATTTAGCAGCACTTTGAGATTTTCGCCATCGAAACCAAAAACAACACAGTCAATCGAAACGTGAGGATTAAACGACATATTTACTAATTTCCAAATTTTATTAAGTCTGATTCGGCTGCAAATTTAGGAATTAATTTTAATGTACAAATAAAAAATATTATGTTATAAAACACATTATCAGATATTTGAATAATGTATTTTCTACAATAACACAATGATAGTTAATGTATTATATACAATATTATTATGGGAGAGATTTTTTTTCTTTTTCGGCTTCGATTTGCGCTCTCGATTTGCTTTGTGTTACAAAATAAACGCCAACAAATACAAGTAAAGCGGAACAAAGTTCGGTCATTCCTAAGCGGTCAATTCCGGCAATCACAGCCACCAAAGTAGCCATAATGGGCTGAACGTAATTGTACATTGCCAAAGTTGTGGGGCGAAGTATTTTTTGCGCATACACAAGCAGTAAATACGAAACAAAAGTGGCACAAACTACGGCGTAAGTAATTCGCAACCAAACACTTGAGTCGAACGATGCAAAATCTGTTGCGAGCAGAGCACGATGGCAAAACGGCTCGCTTTGAATGGCGGAAAAAAGAAACATCCATTTCATAGTAGAAAAAACGGAATATTTTGATATTAATTTTTTGAAAACCGTGAGGTATAGCGAAAACGACAGTACGCCGACAAGCACAATCAAATTGCCCTGCATACTGCCCCTACCATTGTTGTTTTGCTCGTTAAGCACAAGCAACAACGCGCCTGATGCACCAATAAAAACTCCTCCTGCTTTTTTCCAAGTGATTGGTTCTTTGATAATTATTGCTGCAAAAATCATACTCAGCACCGGCAGTAGAGTTACAACTATCGAGGCGTCGATTGACGAAGTGCGCGACAAACCAATAATAAATGGATATTGATTGGTAGTATGGCACAAAATGGCTGCCAAAAACAGCAAACCAATATCTTTTAGCGGAATTTTTTCGGGTTTCACAAACAAGGAAATAAGCCAAAAAATCGCAGCACTGCCTGCCACCCGAAAGAAAGTCATCACAAAAGGGTCGAGCGTATCGGGCGTTAGCGACCGCATTACAGGATTGTTAATGCCAAAAAATATATTGGCAAAAAGAATCGCAATATGTCCTTTTAGTTTGGGAGTTTTAATAGTTTGAATGTTTGAATGTTTTGAATAGTAGAGACAAGGCATGCCTTGTCTCTACAGCTTCTAAATTAGTAGTTTTGTTTTTATTCTTTGTTTCTTGTTTCTTGTTCTGTTTGAGTAGTTACTTTATTAATAGTCTTTTATCCTTGTTCTTTGTTCAGGCAGAAACCTGCAAAACCGCATGTCAACCCGCTTGCAGGCAGAACGATTTCGTTGGTGGGCGGCGGAACTACCGGGAGGTGTCGCGCGTTGCGCTGTTTCAATCGTCTGCGGTCTGTCAACTGCCATATTGCTGTTACCTTTCTACTATTTGTCCTTTCGTGTCAAACATCACACAAGGATACTGTATTCCTTTAAATTCCCCAAATTTAGTATATTCATAATCCAAAACTTTTTTGCCTTGCATTATGTACAATAAAACATAATCGTTTGGCAACAAAAACCATACAGAATTTTCCTTTGTTTCTTTATCGCTTAACTCGAAGAAAATAGATTTTTCTATAAATTCGTTATCAAATCTGTAATTACAACCACAGTCATTGCGTTCTGAAGTCTTGATTGCTTTTTGTATATCAAAACTTGGTTCTATATTGTTTTTTTCGTATCTCTTTAAGCTCTCAATATATGCATCTTGTCTTTTCCATTCATCCGGATTTTTATTGACACCGTCAATATTATATTTATTGATACCTTTATTGTTGAAATAATAAATATCCAAAATCGTGTTTTTATGATTTTTTACATAATCAGTTATAAATGAAATAGATTGTATTCTTTCAATGATTTGCTTGTAATCTTTTTTAATAGAATCGCGGGAATAAATTGAATTTCCCACTTGAGAGGCTAAAAATTGGAGATATACATTGGGCAACATTTCATCGGTTTTTAAGGTAATTTTCATAGTTTTAGGCTCGTCCCAAATATAACGTCCCCTGCCATAAACTTCTTCAAATGAAATGATTTGAAAATCACTTTGCAATTCATTAATTTCTGTTTGATATGAATATGGTGTCAATTTATAAAGTGAGATTGC
>JAITXR010000403.1 GCA_031284665.1 Paludibacter sp. | reverse complement strand
GTGGAATGTGCCATTTGAACAATGGCTTTTCCTTTATCCATCGGCTCAATGCTCGGCATGTCCACATCAGAAATTTTCGGAAATATTACTGCATACACCGGAAGTTTTTTTACAAATTGGTCGTGATGAGCGTGAATACTCATGGTAAGTTTTTGAGGATGCCAATAATTGTTGTACATATATTCTGCCACCAAAGTTTTCATTTTTGCTTTCATCGGAGGAAACATATTAACTGTGGAATATATCGGATAGGCATAGAGTCCGTCGGCTGTTTTATTTAGAATAGAATAATCGTCCGATACGTATTGAAAATTATCCAACATTGCGGAAATTGCTAAAGTAGATTTGCCACCTCCTCCGCGAGCCGCTAATAATACTCCTTTCCCGTCAATTCCCACAGCCGCTGAATGTGTAAAAATTTGTGCCGGCGTTTTAGCCATTTGATATATCTGTTTTACAAATAAATGCCCCATTTCGCGGATACAGTCTATTGAAAAGTTTTCATACTGCGCAAGATAATAAGTTTGGGTTTCAGGGTTAAATGCCGACAGTTTATTTTCGCTTAAATAGATTTCAATTACCGGCTTATCCAAATCTTTGGAAAATATGAATAAAGGCACGTATTTATTTACAGAATCGGTAACATAGGATCGTACATCATCATGCCATATTATAAACGTTTTATCGTACGACTCAGCATTGTCGCTAATGCAATAAGCCAACTGCGTTTCGATATGCTCGGCTAACTCCGGTACATGATTTTCTATTTTTACGGTTATATTCCCCAATATTAAATATTTAATCCGGCAGAAATCGGAGGCTCTTGCCCTTTCTTCAAAAAAAGAATAATAGGCATCCATTTCCGTCTTGGGAATATTTTTTATCAGATTCGTTTGTCCGTGAAATGTCATTTCTTTACATTTAAAACAGGTTGCCAGCCTATATCTTCTTGTGCATCATGAATTGGGTCTGAGAGCAATAATTCCTGCGCATCGGTAAAAATAAGAACTTTAAATATAAATTTGTCTTTTATTGCCGCATCCAAATTTATTGTTATTTTGTTCTCTATTGTCTGCCCTTCAACTATGAGTTCTTTTTCCTGTAAATCTTGAATAAAGGTAGTCAAACGCTGTTCCATATCGGTCGGGACATTCGGGATTTTACTTAATTCCACAAGAATATCCGATAATGCTGAACCTTCGATAATCCATTGAAAAACAGAAGCTCCAAAACTGTTAATTCCATAATAAATGCCTGTATCCGAGTTTATTATAATTGCACAATCGTCGGTAATGTCACAAAACATTTTCTTTTTGTTTAATTGATACATAGTTTTTTATTTTGTTTTTAAGTTGATGCTGCAATGGGCAATATATTTTGAATTGCGATTGACGTTAATAAAATATTTTAGTGAAATTTAAGTTTGCAAATTTAATTATTAATGTTTGAAATATATTATGCTGAGTAAAAAATATGCAATTTATTACTTAAATATTGTTAGATACGAACATTTTTTTCTTTTGTTCGTGCGGTAGTGTAGTTTGTGGTTTTGTGTGTTGGTTTTTTGTATTATTCCTAAAAATCACAAAAAACACTTTGATTTTAGGGAAAAATAAAAAGCGGAGTGTTTTCTACTCCGCTTTTTATCAGGCTTTTTGCCGATTTTTATTGGCGCTCCCTCAAGGACTTGAACCTTGGACCCCCTGATTAACAGTCAGATGCTCTAACCAACTGAGCTAAGGAAGCATTTTTTTTACTCTTTTGCTTAAAAAGCGGTGCAAAGGTAATGTATTTTTCAGAAAAAACAATAACTTTGCATTAAATTTTTAAAATATTTTTATGAAAAAAGTTCTCGGAATAGGTAATGCCCTGACTGACATATTGTTATCAATCGAAAATGATAATATATTATCTGCATTAAATTTGCCAAAAGGGTCAATGCAACTCGTAAATGAAACGAAACAAAACGAAATTTCAGAATATTTGCAAGGCTACACTCGCTCGTTAGTAACCGGAGGCTCCACTGCAAATATCATAAACGGCATTGTTTGTCTTGGCGGTAAAGCAGGCTATATCGGTAAAGTTGGAAACGACGAAATCGGACAATTTTATTTCAACGATTTGAAAACCAACGGTGTAGAGCCTCATTTGTTGTATTGCGATACTCCTTCGGGAAGATGTTTAGTCCTAATTTCAGCCGATGGCGAACGTACAATGTGTTCGTACCTCGGAGCGGCTGCCGAATTGGATTTTACGCAAATAGACAAAAGCATTTTTAACGACTATTATTTGTTTCACATCGAAGGTTATCTTGTTAACAATCACAATCTTATCGAAAATCTTGCTCGCACAGCCAAAGATGCCGGATTACAAGTTTCGATTGATTTGGCAAGTTATAATGTGGTGGAGGCAAATCACGATTTTTTGCAAACATTGGTGAAAAATTATGTTGATATTGTGTTTGCCAACAAGGATGAAGCTCTCGCCTTTGCTAAAACCGATAACACTATCGACGCGCTTAATCACATTGCTGAACTTACTAAAATCGCTGTTGTAAAAGTAGGAAAAGACGGCTCGTATATTAAAACCGACGAAACCGTTATCAAAATCGACAGCATAAATGCCAATTGTATAGACACTACCGGTGCAGGCGATTTGTACGCATCCGGATTTTTGTATGGTTTGATGCTCGACAAGCCGCTCGAAATTTGCGGAAAAATCGGCTCAATAGTATCGTCAAATATAGTGGAAGTTGTGGGTGCTAAAATGGATAAACAACGCTGGGAGAAAATTGCAGAAAAAATTCAAAATTATAAATAATGAAAACACTATTTTTTGTATATCAATGGCTTATTGCAATGCCCATTTTCCTGATACTCACGTTTTTAGTAGCATCGAGTACAATGATATTATCGCCAATATTGCCCAACAGTAACGTTTCGTATTTTCCTGCACGTTTTTGGGGAAGAGCCTTTTGTGCTATGTTTTTCATCAAAGTTAACAAAATCGGCTTTGAAAATTTACAGCCCGGTCAGTCGTACGTCATCACCTGCAATCATCAAAGCATAATTGATATTTTTTTGGTTTACGGTTGGCTGCCAAGCATATTCAAATGGGTACTAAAAGCCGAATTGCGCAAAATTCCGTTTATAGGTTGGGCTTGCCAAGCCGCCAAACATATTTTTATCGACCGAAGTAATCCAGTAGCCGCGCGACGAAGTATCGAACGCGCCAAACTGCAACTGCAAAACGGAGTATCGGTAGTGATTTTCCCCGAAGGAACGCGCAGCAATACCGGCAGTATGAATAAGTTCAAAAAAGGTGCTTTCCGCATTGCCACCGACCTTAGTCTGCCCATTTTGCCGATTACCCTCAAAGGTCTTTACGGGCGAATGTCGCGTCGCAGTTTTAAAGTTACGCCCGGAACTGTCGAAATCATTATGCACAAACCGATAGATGTGAAAAATTATGCCGATAATATGCAGCAATTAATAGACGACACTTGGCAAATTCTCAATAACTCACTTAAATAAATTTATAACAACAAAAAATTATGGAAAATCAAGAACAACAACTCAGCATCGAACTTACACCCGAAATTGCCGAAGGTGTATATTCAAATTTGGCAGTCATATCACATTCAAATTCCGAATTTGTGGTTGACTTTATTCGCATAATGCCCGGCACGCCGAAGGCAAATGTAAAATCGCGCATTATACTCACACCCGAGCACGCCAAACGTTTGCTTTTTGCATTGCAGGACAATGTCGCAAAATTTGAAAAGCAAAACGGCAAAATCCGCATAGGCGAAACCCCGACAAACTCCCCCTTCCCAATGGGCTTTGGTGGCGGGGAGGCATAAAGGTTTGGGGGATTCATCGCAGTCTTCTGAATAACGATTGAGAACGAACTAAGAACAACAAAAAAATTGGGCAACTCAATTACAGTTAGAATTGGATTTACCGAAGGTTGTATGATTTTGATGTTATAACTGACTATGTATCAAAATAATTTTGAAAACTATATTGGGACAGCGGCAATTTATTTTACCGCTGTTCTCTTATTTTGTTAAAAATCGTAATTACAACACAAATTCCCCCCATTCTTCTCCTTCCTCGTCAATTACGCTGCGCAGTATTATAATATAAGGTACACGTGAGGGCAATTACTCGCATAATAGTTCTTGCGCGCTTTACTCCTGATTAAGTAATGAGAATAAATAATGTTACATTACATATTTTGTAAATAATTGAAAAATTGCATCTTGCGCCATTTTACATTTTACATTATACATTTTACATTACTT
>JAITXR010000326.1 GCA_031284665.1 Paludibacter sp. | reverse complement strand
TTGCCATAAGGCGCGGTTAATGATTAAAATTTCATTGTGTGCATTTAATAACAAGATGTGAAATTTTAAAAAAACGTTGCAAATAATTCTATTATTTAACAAACTTTAACGCGGCGGGTTTATCTGTAATTTCTAACTTATCATTTATCATTAAGCATTAATTCCAAATATTTTTGCTTTTGGATATTGTGTAAATTTAACCACATTTTTATATCATCACTTCCGATTTCATCAAGGTTTTTGCCAAAAACATCAAGGATATTTTCAATCAACCAATTATGTTTGTATTTATCGTAATTATCAGCAAATTGGCGAATCGCGGCGTTAATTTGAACAAGCGACAAATTATCGTTTTCAATTTGATTCAACAATTTTTCAACTTCGCTTTTCGGCACAGGCAAACCTGCCAAATCGAGCCAATCGCCGTTGCCAGCAATTCCGTCTGCTTGCAGTTTTTTCCTGATTTCATCGCTATTATTCAAGTCAACATCGGATAAAATGCGGTTAAGTTCGTTGCCAAAAAACAAGTCGATAGCCATTGCATAATACGAAATTCCTTTACGTAATGCTTTATATGTAATTTTGCAATTTTTGTAAGTATAAATTTCCTTTTTCTCCTCTTCCTGCAAAGTCGCAAGCAAATCCAAAGCATTACGTATTGCCTTAACTGTTAGTGGATTAAGTTGTTCATAAACTATAAAATCAAGTTGATTTAAGGATGCACGATTGTCGCGTTGCAGAAATTTTTTACAATCGCGCTCAAAACCTGCATTTACAAAATTCCGTGCCGGCAAAAGATAACTTTCACCCTCATTTTCAAGTAAATACGAAAATGGAAGTTCCAAAGTGTCGGGATGCGATTTGTGTTTACCCGCCACAATAGTAAATGCCCCGATTTTAACGGGCAAAAGCAAGTACGACGAACTGCCAAGTTTCACTCCACGCTCAAAAATTCCCTGATGAATTGCGCCCAAACCATAATTATGATTACTCTGATTTGCTCCGCTTCCGGCATTGAAAAACGAATATATTCCGGCAATAAGCAAGGTAGATTTATGATGCGAAACGCTGTGAGGAGCAGCAAAAACCGATACCGCCTCGCCGTGAAACATCTCACAATTTGCAAAAAAAAGCGAGTCGATTGCCGAAAATTGCTTGCCTATTTTGCAGCCTTGCCCTACAAAACAATTTTCGAGCAAGGCAAAATCACTAATCCGGCTATTAGACGAAACAATAAAATTGCTCATTTTCACGCCGTTAGCAATAAAAATTGGCGCGTCGCTCTCGCTATTAATGCTGCCGTTTTCTAAACTTACTGCACCAAAAATATCTGCATTATCACCAATTCGAGTATTTTTTATCGTTCCGCTGTTAATAATTTTTACATTTTCCCCGATTTCACCGATAGTTTTCGTTATTGACTCCGCATAATTATCAATTTTTTCGGTCAGCCTGTCGGTCAGTGCCGGCTGACGATATAAAGTAAAAATATACGCTAATTGAGCATTGAGATTATCAAAAATTTTGATGCTGTGGCTCCCGCTTTCGTTCAAAACTTTTACGCTCACTCCATTTCCAAAACTGCTGTCGGTATCGGTCAGCAGCAAATCGCAATTCTCAATAAACGTGCCGTCGCCTATTGTGTAATTTGCAATATAATTATGTATTTTGTTGATATACACATTATTACCTATCACACAATTATGAATTATACAATTATATAATCCTGAATGTTGGCGCAGACCGCCACTCAACTCAAATGTTTTATCGAATGCGCCCAAAGTAATTTTACCCGAAAAATGCACATTAACTACATATTCAGGATTAAAATTTTGGTTTACCTCCACGTTTTGCCAATCTGGAGCAGTGGAGCCGCCGGAAAGTAATTTTGCTATTTCGTTCTCCGAAAGTGAGCGATATTTTTCTGCCATAATTTATTATTTTTAAACGGATTATTTCAATATTTTTCTACTTTCAACTGCTTGTAAAACAGTCATTTGCTGAATGGCTACCTGATTGAGTTTTATTAGCCGTTCACTTTGTGGGCATACGTTCCGCCATAACGCCCTGTTTTTGCCTGCAAACTAATGACATTTGTTTGTTCTATCAATTCTTTAACACTTATTCTGAAACTATTAAGCCCCGCCTTACTTTTAATTGTGTCGAATTCGACATAATTAAAATTGGGATTATATACCCGCTCCCAAATACCAATATACTCCAAAGTATTGCGGTTGCGCAACCAACTTGTAACAAAAAATTCGCCATCTTTTGCTTTAATCATATCCGTAAGAGAAATGTAATCTTCATCATTAATCTTAACTACGGTTATTTCGGTGTCTTTTACAGTTATTTTTGCCATATTTTTACGTTTTATTTTTTTATCTGAATCAAATTTCTTGATTAATTTAACCACGAAGTAGAAGAAGTTACTCGAAGTTTTTTGCATTTTCAATTCTCCACTAATTCTATGATAAGTTTTGCAAAATTAAATAAATACAACAAATAAGATTTAATTTTGTCAATTTGTTTACTGTTTTTGCATAAACAACAAAGATTTAACCGCCAAATACCATCGATAAGGATAAAATATGAAAACAAAAAATTTATGCCTTACATTATAACGCTTTTGAACATAATTATACGATGGAAACAGTAGTTTTGAAAAAATATATTGAATTTTTGATTTGAAAGTTGTGAACGAATTTAGTGTATTAATATAATGTCCCGAATTAATTTGATTTTCCCTGTTGCGCAAATAATTTATTAAATATATCGAATCGTTTTCCAAATTATTCGATTTAACTTCCTGAATATCAATGTCAAAATAATAAGCCACAAGCGAAATCAAGTTAAAAACTTCGGCAGTGCATCTATATTTCAAGCATTTATCCTCAACTTCGCGCCAATTAATTTTACGAGTAGATAAAATATTTGCAATATCGTAAAGCGAAGTAAAATTCATTTTATAACCCGAATAAAAATGTTTGGCAGCGTGCAAACAAATAAAAATCAATAAATCGTTGATTTCCAATTCGTAACATTGAGTTTGGTTTAAGGAAATCGGCTGCAAACGTGCAAAGATTTCCTCTTCCGTCATCAAATTGCCCTGATGTTTATTGAGCAACGATTTAATCTCAATCGAAATTTCGCCCTGCCGCATTGCCGGAAAATGTATCATCCGCTCTTCGGGTGTTTCGCTTTTGTAATTATCTGAAATATAGCCATTTTGCGCAAGAATTTCAATACATTTTTGAGCATCGTTTTCACTTGTAAGCAAATCAATATCGCTCATTTTGCGCAAACCAATATCATTATACAATTTTTCGGCAAGATAAATTCCTTTAAGCGGAATAACAAATATTGAGTTTTGTGCAAAAACTTCTGTAATTTTAGAAAATTCCTCATACAACAAAAAATTTAACCTGAATGTATGAAGATAAGCCTGCTTAATATTCGCCAATATTGATTCAGGGATTAGATTTTTATCCGATAAAAAGGGCAATTTTTTGTACAAAAATTGAGCAGCATTATTTTCGAGTAATAATTTTTCGGCATAATTCCAATCGTGAATTTCCGATAATAATGTATTTAATTTACAATAATCGTTGTCGTTAGCATTAATTTTTATCGATGAAAACAGTAGTTTTTCTTCTGCTGATAAATTTTCCATAATTTTTCATCTGTTTATTTTACCACGAACTTTGTTTATGAGCTAATTTCAGGTAAAGCGTAAGTGTTTCATATTCAATAAATTCCGTTGAGAATATTTGCAAGCATAATTCCGGCACGATAAAGCATTTCGTCAGTATCATCCGAAAAATCGTAAACATACCTGTAATTATTGCTATCATCAAATGGATAATCATAAATTTTTTGGCTCAAGCGATAAACTAATTCCATAGATTGAGCAAAAGAGCAGCCTTTTATTTCCTTTTCCCGATTTTTGAATTTGTTTTGCAAATAGTCGCTGTACTCGGTATATGACATCCGTTTTGCCTCAATAATTCTGCCATCCCACACCGAATGTAGATTTGTTGCATTGCGAAACCAGTTAACTTTCAGCGTATTACCTCCAAGGTCGGCAGCATGCCCAAGATGCATTGGCTGATGAACATCGCCCACAAAATGAACAAGAAACTTTAAGGCTTCGGCATCGTTTTTATCACGTTTTAAGCGTTCTGTCATTTTTTCGATTGCAAAAAACACATGTTCGCCTTCCAAAAGCGGATTTCCCAAAAGATTTTGTAAAGCCGAATTGCTCAAATTTTCGGCAAGATTCTGATAATGCCAAGCGGAACTATAATTGTACGAACTGTCGCTGCGAACCTCGTCAGCCCATGTTGCCTGATAAATCATCCCTTTTTTGCCTAACAATTTATCACAGCCGCTCCGAGCCTTGCCGTTAAGATTATGGTAAGCAATATCGGCAACAATCCGATGACCAACTGCATCCCAAGCATAAGAATTGAACACAATAATTAGCGAAAAAAACATTACAAGATTTTTCATTTTTTTTATAATTTTGATTTTGATGTTACATTTGAGCAAAGATACTTATCTTTGCTTAAAGAAATAGCAAAAATTTGTGAAAAAATTAAACTATCTTTCTCAAAAAGGTCTAATACTAAACAAATTGTTTGCAAATAAATTTTCATTTTATTAAATATCAGTATATTATGACAAAACGAAGTAAAATAATTCTATTTTCGGGTATCGCATTGATTGTTGTTGGAATAATTTTTTATCCACAAATAAATAAAAAATTGTCGGTAGATAATCAATCGCTTAGCAATGACAAAAACGCTAAGCAAAGTAATCGCAAACGAACGCTCCTGGTAAATGCTCAAATTATAAAAAACTCAAAACTGATTGATAATTTTCGGACAAAAGGCATTCTCATTCCCGACGAAGAAGTTGATTTGTCGTTTGAAACATCGGGCAAAATAACAGAAATATTATTTTCCGAAGGCAGTGCCGTACAAAAAAATCAGTTGCTGGCAAAAGTAAACGACAAACCTTTACAAGCCGAATTAACAAAACTCAAAACGCAACTTCCATTGGCACAAGAGCGCGTAAACAGGCAAAAAACATTGCTCGAAAAAGATGCAGTGAGCCAGGAAGCATACGAATCGGTAAATACCGAACTCGAAAAATTGCGTGCTGATATCGAACTTGTACAAACTCGAATTGCTCAAACAGAACTTCGCGCACCATTCGATGGAGTGCTCGGGTTGCGCCTTGTGAGCGAAGGTGCTTACGCCTCTCCTCAAACAATTATCACTAAATTGACAAAAATTTCGCCCATTAAACTTGAATTTTCGGTAAACGAACGTCAAGAAAGTAACATTCACAAAGGTACAAAAGTAAATTTTTCTATCGAAGGATATGAAAATAATACTTATCAAGCATTAGTTTATGCGGTGGAATCGAAACTTGATGAAGCCACGCTCTCTCTGAAAGTACGCGCAAGTTATCCAAATAGCGATGGAAAGATAAAACCGGGTCATTCTGCCTCAGTAGATATTATTCTCCGTGAAATCAACGACGCGATAGTTATTCCAAGTATGGCGGTAACTGCCGAAATGGGGCGAGACTTGGTTTACATCTATAATAATGGTAAGGCTGAGCAACGCGAAATTAAAAAAGGTATCCGTACCGCTTCGTCGCTTCAGGTACTCAGCGGTTTGTCAATCGGAGATACTCTGCTGATTACAGGAGTAATGCAATTGCACAGCGATACACCGGTGGAAATAGATAATATTCAATAGGGGAACACGATACAGGGAACACGGTACACGGTGCGGAATACACAACCGCAGCCGCATTTTATCATATTAATCAAAAGAAAACACGAAAAAGACTACTAATTAGGTAATTACTCAAACTATTCAAACTTATACTAATGACTATCGAAATTGTTTCACTATCTCAAATACACGATGCCGCAAAAAAATTTGTGTCGAGTATTGGCAACAACAGCATTTTTTCTTTTAATGGGAAAATGGGCGTTGGAAAAACAACTTTTATAAAAGCCATTTGCGAAGAGTTGGGCGTAAAGGAAAGCATAAACAGTCCCACATTTTCAATTATCAACGAATACTCCACATCTGACGGCTCTACAATTTACCATTTTGATTTTTATAGAATCAACACTATTGGCGAGGCAAAAGAAATTGGCACAGAAGAATATTTATACAGTGGCAATTTATGTCTGCTCGAATGGGCAGAAAATATCGCCTCTCTCCTACCCGACTCTGTAATAAATGTAAAAATCGACGAAGACAATAATGGCAAGCGAATAATTTCTATCCCCGAATTATGAAAAAGAAAAAAAAGAAAAACTTCATCCTTGGAATAATCAAGAAAGCGCGAAGCGACAGTCGCAAAGAAGAAATCGAAAAATACGGGAAAATGATTAATCAGACCAAAATCGTTCCTTCTAAAAAAATTTATGCTCGCCATAAACTTCCAAAAGAGATTTGATTTATTGTTTCACGTGAAACAATAAATTTATAATCGCAAAAAACTCCTATTCAAAAATCAGCGAAAAACCGTATTGAAGAAAATCGCGTTGGTTGCGAAACTGCCCGTATGGATTAAGACCATAATAACACTCAAAAGCAACGCCAAAACGCGAGAAAAACGTATTTTTCATATTGTTGTATCTAATTCCGGTCGCGAAATGATAACACCATACACGCTCATCTTTCGACTGTTTTGCAAACCATTCGCCATTATTATCCAAGTCGTAAGACGGATAAATATATCGCTGCTTATTGCGGATTTCGCCCGAAACTATTCCCTGAAAGTTTGAGAAAAACGCTTTGGTTTGATATTGATACTGAGCAAAATATTCATTGAAGTTTTTTGAAGGTTTACTCACTTGACTTTCGTCGCATTCATCGGCAAAAGTTTGATACCAGTTCCAATCGTAATTATACATAGCCCACCAACCAAAGCGAAAACTGTGATTTTCGTCAGGACTATCGCCAATGGCATTTAGCGTAATTTCCAAATCGCTGAAAAAATACGAAGGATTAACACGATTTACTGCCAAGTTTTCACGAAGGCGAAAAAGTGCCAGCTCTTCGCCCATGTGAGTACACTCGTGCATAAACGGTCCCCATTTGACCGAATAATTTTTTATCCCCAAAAACGGTTTATTTAGATTATGCAAAAATGTGATTTCGGGCGCGCCAAACATAAATCCACTATTAATCAGCGGCGCCGTACTTTTTTGGAACATATCCATCCATGTCTGAATAGTAAAAGGTAACTCCAGAGCAACTCCAAATTTTCTATTATCAAAATATCCGCTCCATAATGGAACTTGCACACCCAAATCGGCAATAATAAAATTGCGCCGGGCTGCGCCGGTTTTGTCGTAGTCGTAGTCTGCGCTGTTTGTCGCATTAGGGAAAGCGGCGCGAACAAAATTCGGATAAGTGTCAGCCCAAAAAGATGAGTTTTCTTTGAATGGGCGCATAAAACCATCGTTGAAACCGGTATTTTTAATGATTGTTGTATCAACATCGGCAGCAAATACAGTGGCATAAAAACCCAGCAATAATGCCAAAACAGAAAAACGTTTAAAATTAGAGTTCATTTAGTAATATATTATTTATAAATTGTTTAATTGTTTCACGTGAAACAATATGATTAAAATTGTTTTTTTTCTGGATTGCTTCCCCGACATATCCACGATAAATCGGGACACGTCGGGGTAAACTTCGCCTCGCAATGACGGACTGCGGTTGTTAGTACCGTCATTAATTCCTACATTTCTAATTTTCTTAATTCCTACATTATCAATTTTTTCGTTCCACGTGGAACAAATATATTTTTTATCTTCCTAAAAGGACTAATAAAATATTAATGTCGCTTGGCGATATTCCCGGAATTCGTGCTGCCTGCCCTATTGTGTCCGGATTAATGCGGGATAATTTCTGGCGCGCTTCGGTAGATAAAGTATGTATGCTATTATAATCGATGCGGTCTTTGAGAATAATATGTTCCAAGCGTTGTAATTTGTCGGCAATTAATTGTTCGCGTTCAATATAACCTTGATACTTCAATAATATATCCACCGACTCAATAAGTTCTTCGGGCTGCTCGGTAATTTTTGAAATTTCGGTTTGTAACTCCGGCACTGCGCTTGCAAGTTCTGCAATACCAAACTGCGGGCGCGCTACCAATTCGGCAAGTTTGCAACCTTGCGCAAGTGGCGATGAATTATGCAATTCGAGAAAAGAATTTATCTCCGCAGGTTTTATAGAATATTTTCGGATAAAAGATAAAAGCGATTTTTGACTGTCGCGCTTGTTTTGCAGTTGCAAATATCTATCTGCGGATGCTAAACCAATTTTATACGATTTTTCGGTCAAGCGCATATCCGCATTATCCTGACGCAACAAAATTCGATATTCGGCTCGCGAAGTAAACATTCGGTAAGGCTCGTCAACTCCTTTTGTAACTAAATCGTCGATTAGAACGCCAATATAAGATTCATTCCTGTTCAAAACAAAAGCGTCGTTTCCATCGCATTTTAAGTGCGCATTAATTCCGGCTATCAGTCCTTGTCCCGCCGCCTCTTCGTAACCTGTGGTGCCATTAATTTGTCCGGCAAAAAATAAATTTTTAATTATTTTAGTTTCTAATGTGTGTTTTAATTGCGTAGGGTCAAAAAAATCGTATTCAATTGCATATCCGGGGCGAAATATATGCACGTTTTCTAAACCTGCAACCGATTTTATTGCATCAATTTGAACTTGAAACGGCAAAGAAGATGAAAATCCATTAACATAATATTCGTTTGAATTTTCGCCTTCAGGCTCAAGAAATAGTTGGTGCGAAGTTTTATCGGCAAAAGTTATAATTTTTGTTTCGATACTTGGGCAGTAGCGCGGTCCGATACTTTTAATCTGACCATTGTACAATGGCGATTCGGATAAAGAGGATTTCAGAATTTCGTGCGTGCGTTCATTAGTGTAAGTAATCCAACAACTGATTTGTTTCAAGCGGCGATTTACATTATTGAGATACGAAAATTTATGAAAATCAGTATCGCCTTTTTGTTCTTGCGTTTTTGAAAAATCTATTGTTTTGCCATCAATTCGCATTGGCGTTCCGGTTTTCATTCGTTGCGAAGTGAAGCCAAATAATTTTAATTGCTCGGTGATGCCAAAACTTGCCGGCTCCGAAATTCTACCACCTGCAAATTGGGTTTTTCCAACGTGCAATAATCCGTTGAGAAACGTGCCGTTGGTAAGGATTACAGATTTTGCGTGAAATAATGCGCCTAAAAGCGTCTTAACTCCAATAACTGTTTGATTTTCAACGATTAACTCCAAAACCGTATCTTGCCAAATAGAAAGATTTGGAGTTTTGGTTAGCGTATTAAACCATTCATCAACAAATTTATGTCTGTCGCTTTGCGAACGTGGGCTCCACATTGCCGGACCTTTTGAACGATTAAGCATTCGGAACTGAATTGCGGTGAGGTCGGTAATAATTCCCATCTGCCCGCCAAGCGCATCGATTTCGCGCACAATCTGACCTTTGGCAATTCCGCCCACCGCAGGATTGCAACTCATCTGACCAACTTTGTTCATATCCATTGTGATGAGCAACGTGCGCGAGCCCAGATTTGCGGCTGCGCAAGCGGCTTCGTTTCCGGCATGCCCCGCTCCTACTACTATTACATCGTAATTAAATGTCATATAAGTATAATTTTTATTCAACTTTCGCAAGTCAATTATATATTCGATTGTTAAATATTTATGATTTTATACATTTTTGAACAATCTAATTTTTAGTCTTCGCATTTATGGCACAAAATTATATAAAAAAAAAGAATGTCCGCCATACAAGCAAACATTCTTTTAAA
>JAITXR010000321.1 GCA_031284665.1 Paludibacter sp. | reverse complement strand
ATTTATCCCTATTTTTCGAGAGAAATTTAAATTTGCCCTCCTGCAATATCGAGCAGTTCGTTGGTAATTGCCTGCTGTCGGAGTTTGTTGTATTGCAGCGAAAGTTCTTGCAGTAAATCATCGGCATTGTCGGTAGCGGTTTGCATTGCGATAAGCCGAGCAGCGTGTTCGGAGGCACAGGCATCGAGTGCGGCGGAATACATTTTTGAACACAAAATTTGAGGTAACAGCAATTCAAGTATTTTAGCGCGCGAAGGCTCAATTATATAATCGTTTCTGCTTTTGCGATTGTCGGCAGCAAAAGGCTCAACAGGCAAAAAAGTGTCGGTTTGCAAACTTTGTTTACTCTTGCTTTTGTATTGGAAATAAATCAATTTTACAAGGTCAATTTCCTGATTTTCAAACTGTTGAATTAAGACTTTTGCCAAGTCTGCCACTTGTTCGTAAGTAGGACTGTCCGCCAAATTGTCAAAATTAGCACTTGTGGTTAATCCAAATTTTTCACAGGCTTTACGCACTTTTTTCCCAATCGGGAATACAATAATATTTTCGCTTGCTATAGAATTGTAACTTTTAATAACTTGCTCCAATTTTTTAATTACCGAGCCATTATATGCTCCGCAAAGAGATGAATTTGAGGAAAATACAACAATCGCGATTTTTTTTACATCACGCGAAATTGTGAGCGAAATTTGTTCTTCTCCGTTTGCGGCAGTCAAATAATTATTCATAATTTTGCCCAAACTCTGCTCGTACGGCTTAAAACTATTAACGTCTCGCTCTGCTTTACGCAGTTTGACCGACGAAATCATTTTCATAGCCGATGTGATTTTTTGAGTGGATTTTACCGACCCAATGCGTGATTTTATTTCTTTAAGAGAGGGCATAAATTCATATTTAGTATTGAGATGTGAGTATCAAGTATATAGTATCAAGATATGAGACATCCGTATTTTTTTACATTTTACATTCTACATTTTACATTAACTCAGTCCTTTCACCGTATCTTCGGCAACTTGGCGAATAATTTCTGCAATATTATCGTCGAATTTGCCTTTTTTAATTTCGGCTAACACATTAGTAGAATATTGCGATTCAAGAATTTTGAGAAACTGCGTTTCAAAAGTGCCAACCTGCTCGATAGGCAAATTTGCAAGTAAGGCTTGCGTGCCACAATAGAGCAACGCCACCTGTTTTTCGACCGCGAGCGGCTGATGTAAACGTTGAACAAGAAGTTTAGTGTTCTTTTTACCTTTATCAATAGTCATCGCAGTTACGGCGTCCATATCGCTACCAAATTTTGTAAATGCCTCGAGTTCAAAGTATTGCGCTTGGTCAATTTTGAGCGTACCGGCAACTTTTTTCATTGGTTTAATCTGCGCATTTCCTCCCACGCGCGACACGGATATTCCCACATTTATTGCCGGACGATTTCCCTGATTAAACATATCGCTATCCAAAAATATTTGTCCGTCGGTAATCGAAATCACATTTGTAGGAATATATGCCGACACGTCGCCCGCTTGCGTTTCGATAATCGGCAATGCGGTAAGCGAGCCACCACCGCGCACTTTGCCTTTCAAACATTCGGGCAGGTCGTTCATTTGCTCGGCTATTTGCTGCTGCGAAATGATTTTTGCCGCCCTTTCGAGCAAGCGCGAATGTAGATAAAAAATATCGCCCGGATAAGCCTCGCGCCCTGACGGACGGCGAAGAATTAACGAAACTTCGCGATATGCAACTGCCTGTTTCGACAAATCGTCGTAAATTACCAATGCGTGTCTGCCGGTGTCGCGAAAATACTCGCCAAAAGCCGCTCCTGCAAAAGGCGCAAAGTACTGTAAAGCAGCAGGGTCGGAGGCATTTGCGGCAATTATGGTTGTGTAAGGCATTGCTCCGTGCTGGCGCAAAGTATTTACTATTGAGGCAACAGTAGAGCCTTTTTGCCCGATTGCAACGTAAATGCAATAAACAGGGTCGCCAGCCTCATAATTTTCTTTTTGGTTAATAATTGCGTCGATGGCGATGCTGGTTTTTCCGGTTTGGCGGTCGCCAATAATCAGTTCGCGTTGTCCGCGCCCGATTGGAATCATTGCATCAATAGATTTTAGTCCGGTTTGCAATGGCTGCATTACCGGCTGACGAAAAATTACTCCCGGTGCTTTTCGTTCCAATGGCATTTCCAATGTTTCGCCCTCGATTTTCCCATTTCCGTCGATAGGCTCGCCCAGCGGATTGATAACTCTGCCGAGCATATTATCATTCACATTGATGGAGGCAACTTTCCGTGTTCGTTTCACCACATCTCCTTCGCCAATTTCGTCGGATGGACCGAGTAAAACAGCACCCACATTGTCTTCTTCAAGGTTCATTACAACACCCATCAAGCCATTTTCAAATTCGAGCAATTCGCCCGCTTCGGCTTTGTTGAGACCATAAATTCGGGCAACGCCATCGGCTACTTGAAGCACTGTGCCTACTTCGTCGAACTGAACTCGGGACACAATCCCTTCGAGTTGCATTTTCAACACTTCGGACACTTCGCTTGCTTTGATTTTATTATCGGACATAATGTTTTTATTTACTTTTTACGATAGTTCTTTTTTAATATTTTGCAATTTGCCTTTAACGCTTGCATCGCAACGCAGATTATCAACTTCGAGTACAAAACCGCCTATCAGAGCAGGGTCAATGCTGCTTTCGATTTCGAGTTTTCCGTCAATTTTGCTACTGATTACCGATGCAATTTTTTGTTCGCTCTCACTACTGATTGCTGTTGCAGTGGTCAATTTGCCGCGATGTAGATTATTCTTTTCCCGAAAAATACCAACATATCGGCATAAAATTTCGTTAACAAATATTTCTCTTTTTTTGTCGAACAGGAATGTGATAAATTGCTTTAAATCGGGATGAATTTCAACGCCGAGCAGCGAAAACAGGATTTCCTGTTTTATATCTTGTGTTGCAACCGGATTTGCAAGTGCCGCTTTGATAAATTTATTTTTGGTCAAAATTGCGGACAAAGCAATTGCCTGACGATAAATTATTTCATCGCTATCTCTTTGGTTTGCAAACCCATATAATGCTGTTGCGTATCGCACAGGAATAAAACTCACATTCATATTTTAAGATTTGGAGATATTAATTTGGTCGAGCAATCGGTCAATCATTTTTTCCTGCTCGTTTTTAGGTTTTAGTTGCTCCTGTAAAATTTTCTCAGCAATTTCGACCGACAGTTCAGCCACTTGCTTACGAATTTCGCGCAGAGCGGCATCTCGTTCGTTCTGAATTTGTTGACGAGCCGCATCAATAAGTTTTGTTGCCTCTTGTCCTGCCTTTTCTTTTGCATCCTGAAAAAGTTGCTCTTTAATGGCGTTCGATTCTCCAAGCATTTTGATATGTGCTTTGCGGGCTTGGTCGATAATTCGCTCGCTGTCGGCTTTTACCGATTCGAGTTCGGTGCGTGCTTTTTCCGCCATTATCAATGATTCTTCGATATAGGCGTTGCGTTTCTCGACCATTCGGAGAATGACCGGAAAACCATATTTTGCAAGCACCAGAACAACAATTCCGAATGTAATCAGCATCCAGAACAATAGTCCTGTGTCGGGTGTTAGTAATGACATCGTTTGTTAATTAAGATGAAAGACATAAGAACAAGTTGATATACTTCGACATTAAAAGTCAAAGTTAAGTAATGAGAATAAAATAATGTTACATTACATGTTTTGTAAATGATTGAAAGATTGCATCTTGTCCCATTTTACATTTTACATTATACATTTTACATTACTTATAATATTATGGCAACAAAAATCAAATTCAACATCTTCAAATTCCTGTTTCGGCTGTTTTCGTTTTTGGCTGACAAAACAGGTGGTTGGATGCTGTTTGTAAAACCAAAATTGTTGTTGGGAACACTCATTGTAGGATTAGGCGTAACTGCCTGTGCGCCAAAAGAAAAGAAAGCCGCCAATGCGCCAAATCAAAATTCTATCACAGAATCGGCGTTACCAGATTCAATATCGAATAACAATACCGATAGTGTGAATGTCCCTGCGCCAATTACCATAATGCCAGAGCCGGAAATTATAGATTATACAACTTGTTATGATATAGTTACTCCCATGGTAGAAGTTAATAGCGCTACCGAAGAAATCGATACAACTAA